>JAAVXM010000002.1 GCA_022790575.1 Clostridia bacterium
ACGATAGTTTGTATTATTCTATTAATCATAAAGAAGTACCTCCTTGATATGGCTATGTTTTCCTTCAAAAACATCATATCAAATTGGTGCTTCTTTTGTCTATTTTTATCTTTTATTTTCCCACATATTATTTATGCTATACAAAAAATATGGAATAAAAGCCAGAGTGAACTATTTGTAAACAACAAAGTGGCAACAGATGGTATAACTATTGTTGCATTAGTGGTCACACTTATTGTATTACTCATTTTGGCAGGAATAACTATCGTATATGTATTTGGAGATAATAGTGTATTTAAACAGGCATCAGAGGCTAAATTGAAAACAGATATTGCAGATTGGCAGGAAAGATTAGAGATATCTAAAAACTCTGTCTTTATAGAAGGTCTAGGAACTTTCAATCTTGACTACTATTTTGATTATATACAACAACAGGGTATTATTAACAATAGAAATACAGATGTTATAAACAATGGAGATGGGACTTATGACGTAACTACAAAACCAGGGTATGTATTTTTGGTAACATTAATACCAACACCTGAAAATCCAACAGATGCAGAAATAGAGTATATAGGACAAGCAGGAAAGATAGCACCTATTATAAAGAAATTGGAAGTTAATGCAACATCAAGCAGTATTACAGGAAAAGCAGTAGTAGCAAGATTAGGAAATGGAACAGTAGAATACTTTTATAAATTATCAATCGAAAATGACGGCGAATATAAAAAGATGAACTTTATAAGCGATGAAGAAGGAGCAACAGCAAACATAACTCCAGTAGAAGGTACAACTTATGTAGTAAAGGTAGTTGCAAAAAATGAAGCAGGAGAGAATGAGTTAACAGAAGAGATTACTATAGGAGTAAAAGTAAAAAGTATTACCTTAGATAAAACTCAAGCAATAGTTGCTCCAAGTGGAAGATTACAATTAGTGCCTACCATATTACCAGAAAATGCAGAAAATAAAAAATTAACATGGAGTAGTAGCAAGCCAGAGATAGCAACAGTAGATGAAAACGGAATTGTTGTAGGTATAGCATTAGGCGATGCAGTAGTAACAGCTACTACAACAGATGGAAGTAATTTATCAACTAAATGTAATATAACAGTAAAAATACCAGTAACAGGAATTAGTTTGGACAAAACATCTGCAAAAGTAGAAATAGGAAAAAAAGTAACCTTGATAGCAACAGTATTGCCAGAAAATGCAACAAATAAAAATTTAACATGGAGTAGTAGTAATACAAATGTTGCAACAGTGAGTAATACTGGAATAGTAACAGGAGTAGCAAACGGAACTGCTACCATCACTGCCACTTCTTCTGATAATAAGACTATCAAAAAAACTTGTAGTGTACAAGTAACAGAGGAAAGCAATTGGGAAGAGTTAGCTAAGATAGCAAAAACAATATCAAAAAGTGGAATATCAAGTGAAACAAAAACAGCAACAGGAACAACAGATGATGGAATAGATTATAGTATTACTGTAGGAGATATTTTTAAAGTAAAATATGGAACAGAAGTAGTAAGAGTAAGAGTATTAGGATTTAATCATGATGACCTAGTAAATAAAAGTGCATATGCGGGGCAAACTTCAACAAAAGCAGGAATTAGTTTTGAATTTCTAGACTACATGACAGGAGTAGATAAATGGAAAATGAATGATTATAGTAACACAAATTCAGGAGGATGGACAAGAACAACGATAAGAGAGAAACTAGAAAGCAATAAAGGAAAACTAAGTAACGCAAGTTATATTAAACAAGTAAAAAAGCCATATGCAACAAAATATGATAGTGATTCATTAAGTACTTATCCTTCTAATGACTATCTATGGCTGTTGTCAGCAGGGGAAATCTTAGGCAACATTAGAGAATTCGATAGTGGGTCTGGATGGTGTCTTACCCTAGAGGGCGTCCAGTACAAATTTTACAAAGATTGTCAGCTTAGTCTGTTGAGAGAGAACCCTGCATTGAGAAAAGGGCGTGCTGGATTTGGAGGTGAATCTTGGTGGCTTAGATCTCCTGCGATGAATAATGCTGGCTTTCCAGAACGTGATTTCTGTTGTATATCTTCGAATGGGCAGCCTTTTTTCTCATCTTCCAATGCCGAATACGGTGTTGCCCCTGGCTTTTGTATTTAGTGAATTTATAATATGTGAGATTAAAAAGCTTGAAAAAAAGAAATAAAAGAAGTATAATAACGCTAATAAAAAACATATATATGTAATAAGGTGGAATATGGAAAAGAGATTTGAAATAACAAAAAAAGTTGGAATATCTGGAATAGTTGGAAATCTATTTTTGCTAATGATAAAGGCAGCAGTAGGAATTGCAAGTAAAAGTCAAGCTATGATAGCAGACAGTATAAACAGTGCAGGGGACATATTAGCATCACTATTAACATTTATAGGAAATAAAATAGCGAGTGTACCAGGAGATGATGACCATAACTTTGGACATGGAAAAGCAGAATATATATTTTCATTATTTATAGCAATTTCAATGATAATAGTATCAATAAAAATGATAATAGACGCAATAATGAAGCTAATACATGGAAATGAAATAAAATTCTCATGGTGGCTTATAATAGTATGTATAATAACTATTTTAGTAAAAGTATCATTATTTATTTATACCAAAAAGGCTTATAAAAAATATAATAATATATTGATACAATCAAGTATGGAAGACCATAGAAATGACTGTATTATAACAACATTTACATTAATTTCAATAATTTTATCATTAAAGGGAATAACATGGTTTGATAGTATAGTTGGTATAGGAATATCAGCATGGATATGTAAGACAGGAATAGGGATATTTATAGAAAGTTATAATATTTTGATGGATGTTTCAATAGATGAGAACACAAAGGATATAATTTTAGATTTAGTACATGGATATAAAGAAATAAAGGCAGTAAATGGTATATCTTCAACACCAGTTGGATATCAATATATAATATTTTTAACTATAGCTGTAGATGGAGAAATGACAACATATGAAAGTCACAAACTGGCAGATAATCTTGAAAAAAATATAACAGAAATTGATAATATATATAAAGCGATAGTACATGTTGAACCAATCGAAAAATAGGGAGTTTTATAATAGAGAGATAGGGGAGAATATGACTTCTGGAATTAAGAACAATAAATAAAAATAGCAAGAGTTTTCTTGCTATTTTTTATGTATTAATTATTCTTATCTTTTACTTTGTCTGTAAAGACTTCCTTTGCAGCACCTAAGCTACTTAAAGCACCTGTTGCTTCAAAAGGAATAAATATTTTGTTTGCATCTCCTCTAGCAATTTCTTCAAGAGCCTCAAGAGATTTAATTTGTACAAGTTTTTCATCTGGGTCGGCAGATTTTATTGCCTCATACACCATTGCAATTTCACTTGCTTTAGCTTCAGCAACTGCTTTTATAGCTTGGGCCTCACCAGTTGCTCTTCTAATTTTTGCTTCTTTATCAGCATCAGCTTCAAGAATTGCAGCAGCTTTTTTACCTTCTGCAATTGTAATATCTGCTTGCTTTTGAGCTTCAGATTCAAGAATTAAAGCTCTTTTATTTCTTTCTGCATTCATCTGTTTCTCCATGGCGTCTCTAATGTCTGGTGGTGGAGTAATATCCTTAATTTCTACTCTATTAATTTTACAACCCCATTTATCTGTAGCGTCATCAAATACTGTTCTTAACTTAGTATTTATAACATCTCTTGAACTAAATGTTTCATCTAAGTCCATTTCACCAATGATATCACGAATAGCTGTTACAGATAAATATTCAATACCTTTCTTTAAACTTTGTATTTCATAAACTGCTTTTGCAGGGTCTGTTATTTGATAAAACAGAACTGTATCAACAGAAATTGTTACATTATCTTTAGTAATAACACTTTGAGGTGGAATATCCATTGTTTGTTGTTTTAGGCTTACTACACTTCTAACATGGTCAACAAAAGGTATTATAATTGTAAGACCAGCATCAGCTACTTTGTGAAATTTACCCAATCTTTCTATGATGTATACCTCAGATTGTCTAACGACTTTGATTGATTTAACTGCTATAACTATTATTATAACAAGTAATGCAATTAAAAACCACATATTATCCTCCTTCTGACAAGTAAACTTGCCAATTAATTTATTTATTTTATTATAAATAACTAGTATTAATTATAGAAACTATTTTACAGGTTTTACTAAAACTCTAACTCCTTCAATACTTTCAATTTCGACTTCAGAATTTTTTGGGATATTAATACTCTCACTAGATTTTGCAGACCAAATTTCTCCTTCAGATTTTATTTGACCTTTTCCAGTAACCCAATTAATATCTTCAATCACTATACCTCTTTTTCCTATGATAGAATAAACATTTGTTGGGGTAGAATGTTTTGTATCTAGTTTAGAAACTAATGGCTTTGTGGCTAGTAATAAAATAATAGAAGAAATGAAGAATACAGTAAACTGTATAAAAATATTGCTACAGAAGAAACTTAGTATCATTGCTAATAAGCAACCAATTCCAAACCAAAACATAAAGAAACCAATTGTAAACATCTCAACTATGAAAAATACACCTGCTGCAATTAACCATATTTGCCACATAAAAATCACTCCCTTCTTATAAAGTCATATATATTATACTACAAAAATTAGAAAATTCAAATAGATTTGCGAAAAAAACTTGTAAAATTAGGAAAAAAATGATAAGATTGAAAAAAATCTATATAAAAGGATGTAATTCAAATGAAAAATAACATTAATTGCTTTAGTGGTCACACTCATAGTATTATTTATATTAGCATCAATAAGTATATCAACTTTGGTAGGAGATAATAGTATAATACAAAAAAGTAAAGACGCAAAAGAAGCAACAGAAATAGCAGAAGAAAAAGAAATGATAAATGTTGCAGTAATAAAAGCAACAGGAAGAGATAGATTAGGAGAATTAAAATATCAATTTTTTAAAGAAGAGCTAGATAAATAATAAAGAAAGATGCCAAAAGAGAATATGATTTAACTCCTAAAAAAGATACCAAAGAATATACAATAACATATTTAGATAGTAAAAGAAGTTATAAAGTAGATGGCGATGGAAATATTAAACAACAAGGAGATTCTACTGGAGATGCAAATATAAAAACAGAAAGAAATCAGAAGCTAACTATTTGTAGACCAGATTGGTGGGCAGAATGCGTTGAACAAGAATTTAATACGAAAAGTCTTATAGCCCAAATATATAAAATAGCAGACCGTACTGAAAATGATGAACTTAAAGTAAAGGATGGATTTGATGAGTCAATTTTACCAGAAAATTTTAATATGAACGAATGGGGAGAGGAAACAGGGAGAAATCCACTCAAAATAATTACAGAAAATTGTGCTCCAAAGTACACACTAGAGATAGAGAGTGGAATAAGTGAAAAAGATATCTATGTTGAAGAAGGCTTATATTTTATAGCATATGAAGATATAGAAACAACATATTATGCTTATAGTGTGAATTGGGAGTTTATTCAGCTACCAGGAATAACTGGGAATGAGTATGAGAGTTTTAAGGAGAGTGATGCTAGTTTGCAACCATCTTCTTCCGCTGGGGCGATTTACGTGAATGATAATATGAACCATATAAAAGTTTCAGGTGCGATATACAGTCATTCTAGGTATGCGAGTCTTGACATAGAAAACACTATAGACAACAAAGGAAATTCACCATTCATATATAAAATAAGATATGAAAAAAGACATGAAGGAAGAATTGAAACTGAAGAAAAAATAGTATTCTTAAATCCTAGCAGTTCAGGAATTAATAGAAAAAGAGTAGAACAAATCCCAGCAGGTTCAAAAGTGACAATTCAACAAGTGTATACAGGAACTTCATATAATCTAAATAGTTCAGAAGAAGTAACTATAAATGAAATATTAGCAGATGGACCAATAGCTAAAGCAAGTTTCAACAATTCATATAAAGATACAAAAATAATTAGTGCAGCTGGAATATTGGACTTTGGGCTAGATGAAGATGGGAATTTTGGATATAGTGAAGAAATAACTGATAATAATTTATTAATGGAATGTCGTAACCGAACAATACACTGTACCTATTCATTAAATGAACCAGAAGATGAGCCTAAATTTGTTAGATTAAAAGCATTTTTACCATCTGAACATGGTATCACATTCTCAGATTCTTATGGAAAATGGCTTCTTGATTCAGATGGTTGGTGGAATTATGTGGATATACTAAACAATGGAGAAACAACGCAAGGGCTTCATTTATTGATAGATTTTGGTGATATAGATGGTGATGACCCAAATATAGACTTTAATGTAGGAGTAGTTGTAGAATTAGCACCAGTTTTATATGATGAAAGTGGAAACCCTTATGCTGATTGACCAAACCAAGATTATGGAGATGTTAGTTAGTAGATAGTGCAAAATGTAAAACCTTATAAAGATGAAGGAGAATTCAAATGAAAAATAGTAATGGAATAACACTAATAGCTTTAGCGATAACAATAATAATAATGATGATAATAGCATCAGTAAGTATATATGTAGGAAATAGTAATATAAAAGATGCAATAGAAAATAAACAGCTAGCAGAATTAGGGATGATACAGCAAACAGTATTAGAAGCTTATACAAAATATCAAATGACTAGAAATGAAGCTATACTTGTGGGTGAAGTTGTACCATATGAAACAGTAGAAAGTCTTTTAAAAGAAATAGGTGAGGAACCTAAAATTATGAGGCAAGCAGGTACAGGAATGATTGACCCTGATGGCAATATTATTGATTCTATTTATTATGATGAACCAATAGAATGTGAATACTATAGGATGAGTGCAGATAGCTTAAAAAAATTAGGAATCACAGAAACAGATGAAGAAGTGACATATATAGTAAACTATTCAACAGGAGAAGTAATAAATGAAACAACAATAAAAACAACAAGTGGGAAGCCACTATATATATATACTCAATATATACTCAAGATACATACAATGAATTTAATTGAATTGATATATTACAATAAAATATTAATGTTCTAAAGATAAAAATATATTATAATTAAAACCAAATTAGGAGAATATTAGATGGAAAGAAACAGAGGGATAACACTAATAGCTTTAGCGATAACAATAATAATAATGATAATAATAGCATCAGTAAGCATATACGTAGGAAACAGTAATACAAAAGATGCAATAGAAAATAAACAATTAGCAGAAATTAGGATGGTGTATCAAGCGGTACTAGAGGTCTATACAAAATACCAAATGACACAAAATAAAAATTTGTTAATTGGAGAAGTTGTGCCATATGAAACAGTAGAAAATCTATTAAAAGAAATAAATGAAGAACCTAAAATTCAAAGAGTTATTTTAAATCAAGAAAATCAAGAAGATGCAGAAAATGATGGTACTAGTAGTGTGACTGTAATTGCATTAGAGTACTGCAGATTAAATGCAGACAATTTAAATAAACTAGGAATCACAGAAGCAGATGAAGATGTAACATATATAGTAAACTATTCAACAGGAGAAGTAATGAATGAAACAACAATAAAAACAACAAGTGGCAAGCACTTATATTTATATTTTCCAGAACAGACAAAAAAGTAGAAGGATAGTTTATTAGGCTAAAAACTTAAGAAAAAGAAAAGAGATTTAAAAGATAGGGAGTGATATTTTGAACATAAAAGAAATATTAGAAAAAACAAACATAAGCAAAGAAAACATAAAATATGAAGTACCTATGAAAGACTATACAAGTTTCAAAACAGGAGGAAATGCAGAATGTCTAATAAGAATGCAAGAAATAAAAGAAATACAAGAACTATTAGAAATCTCAGAAAAGCATAAAATACCATTAACCATAATAGGAAATGGAAGTAATATTTTAATAAAAGACAAAGGAATAAAAGGAATAGTATTAAAAATAGACATAAAAAAAGCAGAAATAGAAATAGAAGGAGAAAAAGTAATATTAACAGTAGGAAGTGGAAACAAATTAGGAGAGATAGCACAAAAACTATTAAAACAAGACATATCGGGATTTGAATTTGCATCAGGCATACCAGGAACAATAGGAGGAGCAATAAGAATGAATGCAGGTGCACATGGAACAGAAATGAAAGATATAGTAAAAACAATAACATACATAAATAAAAACGATAGAAAGATATATAAAATAGAAAATGGGCAAGCAAAATTTGAATACAGAAAAAGTATATTTTCAAACAATGAAAACATAATATTAGAAGCAGAAATAGAACTAAAAAAAGGAAGCAGAGAAGAAATACAAGAGAAAATGCAAGAATATTCAAAATACAGAAAAGAAAAGCAGCCAATAGAATATCCAAGTGCAGGAAGTACATTCAAAAGGGGAAAAGACTTTATAACAGCAAAAATAATAGATGAATGTGGATTAAAAGGATACAAAATAGGAGGAGCTCAAATATCAGAGAAACACGCAGGATTTATAGTAAACACAGGAAATGCAACATCAAAAGATATAATAGAATTAATAGAATACACAAAAAGAGAAGTATATAATAAACTAAACAAGAAAATAGAAATAGAAATAGAGATAATAGGAGAAGAATAAGTAAAAGAATATAAATAGGAAAGGAAATGGACGAAATGAAAGGAATATTACACTGGCTAAGGTCAAGTTCAAAAATGAAAAGATGGATATTTTTAATATTAATAGGAATAGTATTAACATGTTATGGAATATCAAATATACTAGTACAAAAAGAAATGGATTTCTATGATGTAGGAAAAGTAGTAGTTACATTTGTAATTGGATTTACACTTATAGTAATAGGATTAGTATTATTAAACAAAAGAAACATGGAATTATTTATAGAAGCAACAGATGAAAGAATGACACACAAAAAAAATGTAAATATGAAATCATTAATATTTGATAAAAGAGTATATGATAGAGGGCCAAAAGTCGTTGTAATAGGCGGAGGTGCAGGTCTAAATACAGTATTAACAGGAATGAAAAGATACACTAACAATATAACAGCAATAGTTGCAGTATCAGAGTATGGGAAAAAACCTACAGACTCAAGAATTGCGTTAAAAACGACATTGCCATTTGAAGAAGTAAAAGATAGTATAGTATCACTTTCAGCACACAAAAAAGGAGAGTTAGAGAACCTATTAAATCATGAAATGGCAAATGAAAAGTTAAGAGGATTAAAATTTTCAGATATATATTTCACAGCAATGAAAGAAATACATTGGAATGATACAGAATCAATATCAAAGAGTGGAGAAATATTCAACATAATAGGAAATATTTTGCCAGTAACATCACAAGAAATGAAAATATGTGCAGAATTAGATAATGGATATGTAGTAGAAGAAAAAGATAGAATACCAGAAATAGTAACAGACAAAATAACAAAAATAAGTAGAGTATATTTAAAACCATCGAACTGTAAACCAGCAGAAGGAGTACTAGAAGCAATAAAAGAAGCAGACAGTATAATAATAGGACCAGGAAGTCTATACACAAATGTAATTCCAAACTTATTAGTAAATGGAGTTGCAAAAGCAATAAAAGAAAGTAAAGCAATGAAAATATATGTAAACAATATTATGACAGAATCAGGACAAACAGATGACTATACTGTTGCAGACCATGTTAATACAATAATAGAACACTGTGGAGAAGGAATAATAGATTACTGTATATATGACACAGGAGAAGTAATACCAGAATATATAAAAAGATATAATAAAGAAGGTGCAGACTTAGTAGAGCAACAAATAGGAGGAGAAAAACTTAAAAAAATACAATTTATAAAGAAAAATATATCAACAATAATAGATGGAAAAATAAGACATGACCCATATCTAGTTGCAGAATCAGCAATAGGTCTAATATGTAATGACTTAAAATATCAAGACAAAGAAAGTGACCCAGAATATGTAATGTTAAATGCCAAGTTAAAGTCAGACAAGAGAATAAACAAATTGAAAAAAGAAAAAGCAAAAATGGATAAAAAAGTAAGCAAACATGGAATAGAGCCAAAAGAAAAAAATGCAAAAATATCAAGACAAAGTAAATTTAGTGAAAAATATAGTGACAGAATAAAATCAATAAAAGAATCAGAAGCAAAATATAAAAAGAACAATACTCAAAAGAAAAAGTAATCATTAGAAAGGAATGGAAAAAATGAGATTTGCAAAAGAGGACTTGAAATTAGAAGAAGCACTAGAAAAAGAATGGATAATAACAAATGGTATGGGCGGATATTCTGCATCAACAATAATAGGAGCAAACACTAGAAAATATCATGGATTATTAGTAGCGCCAATAGTACCACCAGCAAGAAGGACACTCATATTATCAAAACTAGATGAAAGCATAGAAATTGAAGGAAGAAAAAATGATTTATTTACTAACATAGGTAAAAGCTATATTTCACAAGGGTTCAAATATCAAATAGGATTTATAAAAGAATATATGCCAATATTTGTATACAAGGTAGAAGATGTAGAAATAACAAAAGTTATATGTATGGAACACTTTAAAAATACAGTTGGAGTGTATTACAAAATACGAAATGGAAATAATGCAACAAAATTAACATTAGCGCCAATAATGAATTATAGAGATGTACATGGAATAAATAAAGACCACTATTATAGACTAGAGCAAAAGAAAAATAAAAGCAAAATTGAAATAAAAGTAGATGATAGTAGTCCAATATATATGAACATATCAGAAGGAGAGTATATAGAGCATAAAGATGACACATTTTTCAATATGTTTTATATAGAAGAAGAAAAAAGAGGATTTGAAGCAGAAGAGAACCATGCAGTTCCAGGAAGGTTTGAAATAGAAATAGGACCAGGAGAAGAAAAAGAAATTTCATTTATTTGTTCATTAGAAGAAAATATAGAAGAACTAGATGTTAGGGCAATAATAACAAAAGAGATAATAAGATTAGGAGAGATATTTAATCAATCTCTGTTAATAGATAATAGAAAAGAAAACAAATCAGAAGAAGAAAGACAAAGAGACAATCTAATAAAAAAATTCTTAATAGCAGGAGACAATTTTGTAGTAAAAAGACCATTATTTAATACATATTCAATAATAGCTGGATATCCATGGTTTTTAGACTGGATGAGAGATACTTTAATAGCATTTGAAGGATTATTATTAATACCTAAAAAATATGATATAGCCAAAAAAGTTTTAAAAACTTGCATAAGAGACATAAAATTTGGGTTAGTCCCAAATGCATATAGTGAAGCAGACAATAGACCATTATACAATAGTGTAGATGCATCATTACTATTATTTGAGCAAGTACAAAAATATTTAAGATATACAAATGACTATAAATTCATAATGGAAGAAGTATATCCTAAAATGAAAGAAATAATAGAAAACTATGTAAAAGGAATAGACTTAGACGATAATAATATATATTTAGATACAGATGGGCTAATAGTTTCAGGAACAGAGCAAACACAAAATACATGGATGGATGCAAAATATGCTGGTATAGCAGTAACTCCAAGAAATGGGAAGGCAGTTGAAATAAATGCACTTTGGTATAATGCATTAAAAGTAATAATAGAATTAGCAAAAAGAAATAAAGACAATGCTAAACAATATGAAAAGATGGCAACAAAATGTAAAGAGGCATTTGAAAGTAAATTTTATAATAAGAGAAGAAAATGTTTATATGATGTATTAGGAGATAATAAAATAAGACCAAACCAATTATTTGCATTAAGTTTAACTTATCCAGTAATAAATCCAAGTTCAAATGAAGCAAAAGAAATAATTGCAACAGTAACCAAGAAACTGTTAAATAACTATGGACTAAAATCACTTGCAAAAGGAGAAGAAAGTTATGTTGAAATATATGAAGGTGATGGATGTAAAAGAGATTTCAGTTATCATCAAGGAATCACATGGACATGGTTATTAGGACTATATTATGATTCATTAAAGAAACTAGCCAAAATGAGTACAACAAAAGCAGAAAGGGCGAAGTATGAAAAACAATTAAAAGAGTTTGCACAAAAAGTAAGAGAAACTTTTTCAAAAGAAATAAATGAAAGAGGATGTATAGGAAGTATTGCAGAGATATATGACTCAAAAAGACCATTTCTGCCTAAAGGAGCATTTGCACAAGCATGGAGTATTGCGGAAGTATTTAGAATAATATTAGAAAAGTAATAGTTCAAGAACTAATTAAAAAAGGATGTAAATATGATAAAATTAGATGAATTAGAAAAACAATTAACTGATAATGAAGCCAAAGGAATTTATTTATTATATGGTAAAGAAGTCTTTTTACTTGAACAGCAATTAAAAAAAATAAAGAAAACATTTGGAGAAGTAATAAAAGGAATAAACTATGTTGTAATAGATGATAGTAACATTCAAGAATTAATTTCTAATATAGAAACACCAGCATTTGGATATGAAAAAAAATTAATAATTGCTAGAAACACAGGAATATTTAAAAGAGAAGTAAAAGGAAGAAGCGGAGGAGCTAGTAAAGAACTAAAAGACAAAATAAATGAATATCTTAAAGAAAACATAGAAATTATAAATTCCACAACAATACTAATATTTGTGGAAAATGAAGTAGAAAAAAACTCAATATATAACACAATTGATAAAATTGGAACAATATGTGACTTTGAAGAGCAAAAACCATATCAAATAATAAAGAGGATAAAAAATATAACAAATGCTTATAAGGTAAATGTAGATGAATCTACACTGCAATATCTAATTGAATGTTGTGGAACAAACATGCAAGAATTAATAAATGAAATAAGAAAACTTATAGAATATGCAGGAGAAAATGGAACAATAAATAAACAAGATATAGACAAATTATGTATAAAAAAGATAGAAAGTATAATATTTGACTTAACAGACAATTTAGGGCAAAAAAGAGTAAAAGAAGCAATGGAAGTGTTATATAATTTAATAGCTTCAAAAGAGCCAATTCAAAAAATACTAATATCATTATATAATCACTTCAAAAAATTATATTTTGTAAAAATAGCACAAGAAAATAACAAAGATATAGCTGTGAGTTTAAACTTAAAATCAAATCAGATGTTTTTAGTTAACAAATATAAAATACAGGCAAAAACATTTAAAAAGATGGAATTAAGAAAAATAATACAGGAATTAGAAGACTTAGACTATAAATATAAAATAGGATTAATAGACCTAAATATTGGGTTAGAATCAATACTTTGTACATATTGTTCATAAAAAACAAAATAAATATTGACAAAAATAGCAAATTAGTAGATAATAAATCAGAATTACAAAAAGAAAAATGAATAAGATAACTTAGGAGGAAAAGAATATGTATTTATTCAATAGAGTAACGGTAAATCCACAATTACCAAAAAGAATAGGAAGAATAACAGAAGTTGCAAACAATTTATGGTGGTCATGGAACACCGAATTTTTAAGATTATTCAAAAAAATAGATGCAGATTTATGGGAAAAATGTGATAAGAACCCAGTAAAATTTCTAAAAGCAGTAGAGCAATGCAAATTAGAAGAAGCTGCAAAAGACACTCAATTTGTAAAAGAATATGATAAAATAGTAGAAAACTTTGATGGATATATGACAAGTAAAAACACATGGTTTGGGCGTGAATATCCAGAAAACAAAAACGATTTAATAGCATATTTTTCAGCGGAATATGGTTTAGACCAAACAATGGCAATATATTCAGGTGGATTAGGGATACTATCAGGAGACCATTTAAAATCAGCAAGTGATTTAGGAATACCATTAGTAGCAGTAGGATTATTATATAAAAATGGATATTTCAATCAAATAATAGACAGATATGGAATGCAAAGACCAGAATATAGAGACATAAATTTATATGATTTACCAATAAATCCAGTAAAAGATGTAGATGGGAAAGATTTAATAATATATATAAAATTCCCAAAAAGAAGAGTATACTTAAAAGTATGGGAAGTAAATGTAGGTAGAGTAAAACTATATTTAATGGATTCAGACTTAGACGCAAACCATGAAGAAGATAGAGACACAACAGCGAGACTATATGGTGGAGACCAAGAAATGAGAATAAGGCAAGAAATGATATTAGGAATGGGAGGAGTAAACCTACTTAAAACATTAGGATTACGACCAACAGTATATCATATGAATGAAGGTCACTCTGCATTTTTAAACTTAGAACTAATAAAAAACACAATAAAAGAGAAGCAAGTATCATTTGAAGTAGCAAAAGACATAGCATCATCAAAAACAGTATTTACAACACACACACCAGTGCCAGCAGGAAATGATATATTCCCAATAGCATTAGTAGAAAAATACTTTAAAGACTTTTGGCCAAGATTAGGATTATCAAGAGAAGAATTCTTAAAATTAGGAATGAAACCATGTGAAGGATTAGAATCAGGGTTTAATATGGGAATATTTGCTTTAAGAATAGCAGGAAAGAAAAATGGAGTAAGTAAATTACATGGAGAAGTATCAAGAGAATTATTTTCAGAAGTATGGCCACATATTGCACCGAGTGAATCGCCAATAACATATGTAACAAATGGAATACACACATGTTCATGGTTAGCACCAATGTTAAAAGAGTTATATAATAAACACTTAATACCATATTGGCAAGATAACATACATGAAGACTCAGTATGGGAAAAAGTAAAAAGTATACCAGATGATAAATTATGGAAAGTACATGTAGATAGAAAAACAAAATTATTATCATTAGTAAAAGAGAATATAGCAAAAAGGCTAAAAAGAGAAGGAATTAGTTATGAGGAAATAAATGAAATTACATCAAAACTAAATCCAGAAGCTTTAACAATAGGATTTGCTAGAAGATTTGCAACATATAAAAGAGCAACATTAATATTTAAAGACATAGAAAGAATAACACAAATATTAAATGATGCAAATAGACCTGTACAAATAATATTTGCAGGAAAAGCGCACCCAGCTGACAAAGAGGGAGCAGACTTAATAAAATACATTCATGAAATATCAATGAAACCACAATTCAAGGGAAAAATATTCATATTAGAAAACTATAATATAGAAATATCAAGATATTTAGTAAGTGGTGTAGATGTTTGGTTAAATAATCCAAGAAGACCAATGGAAGCATCTGGAACAAGTGGACAAAAAGCATCTGTAAATGGAGTAGTAAACTTTAGTGTACTTGATGGATGGTGGGCAGAAGGATATAATCAAAAAAATGGATGGACAATTGGAACACATGCAGAATACTCATCATATGAAGAACAAGACAGAGCAGATAGTGAAAGTATGTATGACACATTAGAAAACAAGATAATTCCTACATATTATGACAAAGACAGAAGTGGAATATCAAAAGGTTGGATAGAATTGATGAAGAATTCAATCATATCAACAGGAGGAAAATATAGTACAGCAAGAATGCTTGTAGACTATACTAATAATTTATATATACCACTATGTAACTTAACTAAAGCATATTATAATAATATAGAAGAAGTTGCAGAATATAATAGTTGGAAGCAAAACATGTATTCAAGTTGGAAAGATATACAAATTGAGCAAGTTGAACAAAATGTAGATAATGTTACATTTGACGCAGGTTCAGAAATAGAAGTAAGATGTGCAGTTACAATACCAAATATTGATGTAAATTCTATACGAGTAGAAGTATATTATGGAAGATTTTTAGAAGATGGAACTGTACAAAATGAAAAAATAATTCCAATGAAGATAGAAAGTTCAGATGATGAGAACAAAAAATACTTTTATGTTGCCAAAGTAAATCTAGATGCAGGTGGAAACTATGGATATACTTTCAGAGTTATGCCTTGCCACGAAATGATTTTAGACAGTGAAAACCTAGATTTAGTTAAATGGATAGAAAAATAGTGATTAATGAATAGCAAGAAAAAATCTTGCTATTTTTTATAATATAGTTAGTAATTAGAGTAAAAAAATTAATAAACAATTGACAAAAAAAAGCAAATATAGTATAATATTCATGTTGCAAGAAGAAGTATAAACTTCTCACCTTAACTAAGAAAGGAAAAGGTTAAAAAAGAGATTACTAAAATAATCAATTTTTGAGGAGTAATTGGCTTGTAACGAAGCCGATTTTTTTCGTTTAAAGATAGAAATAAAAGTAAGACAAAGTCAAAGAGAAAACGTAAAAAAGGTAAAGAAAAACTAGGAGGTGTTTTATATAAAGCAAGAATTACCTATTAATGGTCAAATAAGGGCAAAAGAAGTTCAATTAATAAGTGATAATGGAGAAAAACTAGGAGTAGTGCCAATAGGGAAAGCATTAGAGTTAGCAACAGAAAAGAGACTAGACTTAGTATTAGTATCTCCAAATGCAGAAGTACCAGTATGTAAACTAATGAATTATGGTAAATACAAATTTGAGCAATCAAAAAAAGAAAAAGAGGCCAAGAAAAAGCAAAAAACGCAAGAAACAAAGGAGATAAGAATAACTCCAAACATTGAGGAACATGATTTCATGTTCAAAGCAAAAAATGCAAGAAAATTTCTAGAAGATGGAAATAAAGTAAAAATAACAGTAAGATTTAGAGGAAGAGAATTAAACAACACAAAAATGGGGGAAGAAGTTTTAAACCAATTTATTTCTAAACTAGAAGATATATCAGTAGTAGAAAAAAAGCCAAAATTAGAAGGAAAAAACATGTTTATTATACTAGCTAAAAAAGCTTAATAATATATATAAAACAATTGAATTGAAAGGAGAGATTACAGATGCCAAAACTAAAAACAAATAAGGCAGCAAAAAAGAGATACTCTTTAACAGCCACAGGAAAAGTAAAAAGAACAACAGCTAATAGAAGACACTTATTAGCAAATAAAACAAAAAGACAAAAACTATCATCAAGACGCCCAGGAGCATATGCAGACAAGTCATGTGAAAACACAATAAAAAAATTATTACCATATGGTAACTAAGAAGTAGATTAAGGAGGAGAAAAAAATGGCAAGAGTAAAATCAGCAATGACAACAAGAGCAAGACACAAAAAAGTATTAAAACAAGCAAAAGGATATTATGGTGCAAAACACTATAGATTTAGAAATGCAAATCAAGCAGTATTAAAATCTTTATCATATGCATATGTTGGAAGAAAAGATAGAAAGAGTAATTTCAGAAAACTATGGATAGCAAGAATAAATGCAGCTGCAAGAATGAATGGAACAACATACAGCAAACTAATGGCAGGACTAAAAAAAGCAAATGTAACAATAAACAGAAAAATGCTAGCTGAAATTGCTGTAAATGATGAAAAAGCATTTACAGAAATAGCAGAAGTAGCAAAAAAGGCATAATGAAAAAAGACATGAATGTAATATAAAAATTACTTAATCATGTCTTTTTGTTAATATAAAGTAGCATAAATAAGAAGGAAGAGGTTAAAAATGAACATAGGAATAGATATAGATGGAGTAATAATTGATATAGAAGAATTCAAAATGGAATGTGGAAGCAAAATGTGTATAGAAGAAAGCTGGGGAATAGATATAAAGCCAGATGAATACTATGTTAGTAAAACATTCAATTGGACAGAGGAACAAGATGAAAAATTTTGGAAAAGGTATTTACTGAAATATGCAAAAGGAAGTATACCAAGACGTTATTCAGCAGAAATTATAGAAAAGTTAAGACAAGAAGGAAACAAAATATATATAATAACAGCGAGAAACCAATATGGAATGCCAGAAGAAGAAACAAAAAGTATGCAAGAAATTACAAAAGAATGGTTAGACAGAAATAATATAAAATATGACAATTTAATATTTGCTGGAGATGAAGAAAAAAGACAACAATGTTTAGATAATAACATAGATGTAATGATAGAAGATAGCCCAAAAAACATAAAAAATATTTCAGAAAAAGTCCCAGTCATTAAATTTTATAATACATACAACAATGATGTAAAAGGACCAAATATAAGAACTGCATATAGTTGGTATGACATATATAATATAATTTCAAGTAAATAGAAAATATCAACCATAATATAGATTAAAATGTTCACAAAATATAGAAACACCCAATAATTATTTTATTATTGGGTGTTAAATTATTAATTAAAAATTATTCTTTTTTCATTTTAGGTTTTGAAATTAAAGATGCAATATAACCAAAGAATACAGCAGCAGCAATTCCACCAGCAGAAGCAGCAACTCCGCCAGTAAAAGCACCAATAATACCAGATTCTTTTACTCCATTAATAGCACCTTTAGCTAAATTATAACCAAAGCCAGTTAAAGGAACAGTTGCTCCAGCACCTGCAAATTCAACTAAATACTGATATATTCCAAGACCTCCTAAAATGGCGCCAGCAGTAACATAAATAACCAAAATTCTAGCAGGAGTAAGTTTTGTTTTATCAATTAAAATTTGACCTATAACACATAGAAGACCACCAATAACAAAACACTTTAGAAGTCCCATCCATTCAATACTTTGTAACCAATCCATATTAACGCCTCCAATCTACATTTCGATACTAATTGCATGTGCAATACCAGGGATAGACTCACCTTGTTGAGTTGAAGTTGAATTTGTTAGAGCACCAGTAGCAATTAATAATAATCTTTTAATTTTTTTATCTTTAAGTTGTTTGAAAAAGTATCCAGAAAATACAGTAGCACAACATCCACAACCACTACCACCAGCATGAGTATCTTGTTTTTCCTTGTCAAAAATCAAAACACCACAATCATTATAATTTGATTTTATATTATAACCTTTATCTTGAGCCAAATCAATCAAAATATCTTTACCAACATGACCAAGGTCACCAGTAATAATTGCGTCATAATAATTTGGGCTACGACCAGTATCTTTAAAATGGCAAATTAAAGTATCTAAAGCAGCAGGTGCCATAGCAGCTCCCATATTATTAGCATCTTTAATGCCCATATCAACTATTTTTCCACTAGTAATATGAGTAATAAATGGTCCAGAACCATCTTTAGAAATAATTGCAGACCCACTACCAGTAACAGTCCATTGAGAAGTTGGAGGACGTTGATTTCCCAATTCAAGAGGAAATCTAAATTGTTTTTCAGCACTACAGAAATGACTAGAAGCAGCACATAAAACGTGATTACAGCAAGATTCAATCATTATAGCACCTAAACTAAGGCCTTCAACAAAAGTAGAGCAAGCACCAAAAATACCTAGAAAAGGTATATTTAATTCTCTAAGCCCAAAACTTGAAGAAATACATTGATTTAATAAATCACCTGCAAAACAGTATTCAATCTCAGAAGAAGGAACACCAGACTTTGATATAACAGTATTTACAGTTTCTTTAATAATTTTACTTTCTGATTTTTCCCAAGTTTTTTCACCCCAAAATTCATCTTCAAGACATTGGTCAAAATATTTAGCAAGAGGACCATTTGCTTCTTTAGGTCCTACAATAGAAGCAACATCTGTAATAGATGGTGGAGTATCAAATTTTATAGTTTGTTTTCCAAGTTTTTTCATAAAATAAAAACCTTCCTTTCAAATGAGATACAAGTAGATTAGCCTTGAAAATCCCAATCATTTTACACCAAAGTTATAGCTTGAGTATTAAAAATCAAGTAAACAAGTCCAACAATAATTGATGCAGAAATGCCAAAAACAAGAACAGGACCTGCAACAGTAAACATTTTACCACCAACACCCATAACATAACCTTCTGATTTATACTCCATTGCAGGAGAAACAATTGAATTAGAAAATCCAGTAATAGGAATTAAAGAACCAGCACCAGCGAATTTGCCAATTTTATTAAAAATATTCAGTCCAGTTAAAAAGGCGCTAAGACCAATTAAGATGATAGAAACAATTGTCCCAGACATTTCTTGAGAAAAGCCACGAGCCTTGCAAATATACATTATAATTTGTCCTATAGAGCAAATTAGCCCTCCAACCCAAAAAGCGTTGAAACAGTTTTTTAATATTGGAGAATTAGGAGACTTTTGGTCAACATAATTCTGATAATCTTTTTTTGAATCTAATGGTTTCATATTAACCTCCTCGTACATTTATTTAGTAATGCTTTCATATAATGTTACCAATTGCATTACAAAATTTATTGCAAATATTATTACCAAAAAAGTGAGAAATATACAATAAAATAAAAACACATATTACGAACATATTACAAAAAGATTACAAAAGCATGACAAAAAATACAATTAGATTACATTTTAATCAAAACTATTGACTTTTTGTCTAAAAAAGATAAAATAAAGATAAATGCAATTATTTTGAAACAAATTAAGGAGGATAAAATGCCAAGTAATTTAGGATTATATATTGAAGACAATTTAATCAAATATGCCAAAGTATCAAAAGAAAAAGACAAGATAAAAATAGATTCTTTTGGTATTAAATTTTATTCAAATATATCACAGGCAATTAAGCAAGTAATTGAAGAGACATACAGTTATAAGACACCAATAAGTATAAATTTAAGAGAAGAAACTTATCAATATTTCAATATGTTTTCTCTATTAAATAAAAAAGACTTGGAAAAGGCTATAAAACTCGAATTTGAGTCATACTGTACAGAAAAAGGATATAACCCAAATTCACTAGAAACAAGATATGCTATAGTAAATGACACACAAGATACAGAGAAAATAAAAGTTATAAATGTTAGTGAGAATAAAATTGAATTAAATAAGATATTACAAAGGCTTGAAGGATATAGAGTAGGAATGGTAGCTCCATTATCTATGTCAATTCCAAACATAGTAGGTACATTAGATGGACGTGAAAATGTGCTAGTAGTAAATATTGAAGACAAAACAACAATTACAAAAATAATAAATGGAAATGTTTGTGGAATAGAAACATTAGATGAAGGAAGTAGAACAGTATTAGAAAGCATAAACCTAAAAGAAAACTCATATTCAAAGGCCTATGAAATATGCCAAAATACAACAATATATACAACAGAAGTACAAGACTTTGTTGAAGAGCAAAGTAGATATCTTGAAGACATAATGCCAACTTTATACAATATAGTAGGAAAAGTACAAAAACTTATTAATGAAAGTACAGACACAATCAACAAAGTATACATAACAGGTACATTAGCAACAGTTAATAATATAGACTTATATTTTCAAGAATATTTGGG
Organism: Clostridia bacterium; assembly: GCA_022790575.1. Classification (GTDB taxonomy): domain Bacteria; phylum Bacillota; class Clostridia; order TANB77; family CAG-508; genus CAG-269. The sequence continues at coordinate 21,233 of JAAVXM010000002.1, forward strand.
AAAAGTAAAATGTGAAATACTAAAACCATATTTTGTGCAAAACATGGTAAAAGAAGTTAATGTAAAAGAATATATAGAAGTAAACTCTGCAATTTCATTAGCATTAATGGGATTAGGAGAAGGAATAAAAGGAATTAACTTTAAAAAGAACACATTAAATGATAGTTTGGCTAAAATATCAATAGGAAAAAAAGATGGAAAAGGTTCAAACAAAAAAGGTGGAATAAGCTTTAGCTTTAATGACTTCCAAGATAAATTATCAAGAGGAGAAATGAGTTTAGTAAGAAGTTTTGCATCATTACTTATATTTGTAATAATATTCAGTGTATTTTCAGTACTATTAACAGGACAAATAAGAGACAAACAACTTGAAGTGGATGGAATAATAGGAAGTATTAGTTCACAAATTCAAATGGTAAATAGTGATATGAGTAAACTAGACTCAAAAACAGCTCAATATTCAACATTAATATCTGATTTACAAGCAGTAAATGAAAAAATAAGTGATATGAATGCAAGCAAAAATTTAATACCAAATTTATTAAACCAAATTATGAATGTAGTTGATGAGACAGTACAAATAGCATCAATAGAAAACACAACAGACAAACACATAGTAATAGTAGCTAAATCTTATAGATATCCAGGTTTAGGATATTTTAAAACAAGATTAAAAACAAATAATATACTTCAAAATGTTGTTTCAGGAAGTAGTATGAAGCAAGATGGAGTAATAAGTGTTACGATAGAAGGTGATTTACCATGAGAAAAATATTATTAGGATTAATGTCAGTTTTATTATTTGCACTTGCAGTATATATGTGTATATATGGTATTTCAATTGGAGGAGCAGAAGTAAGTGGAGTGCCAACAATACAAGAGGAAAATACTATTTTAGATAACAAGATAGAAAGAGCAACTCAATTAAAAAATACTGATTATCCTCAAAGCATATCATCATTAGAAAAAGCATATAAAAAATTGATAGCGGAAAAAGAAAATTATGAACAAATACTTGCATTAGGTGTTGACGAAAATGGATTACCATTAAATAAAATACAAGAATATGAAATAGAAAAAATTTGGATAACAATGGGTAATTATGCAAAAAAACAAGGTGTTGACTTAAAATTAGATGTTACATCAAATAACTCAATAAGTGGAACTTATGATCTTAGATTTTCAGTAACAGGTGGATATATACAAATAACAGATTTCTTGTATGATATAGAAAGAGATAATACATTAGTATTTAAATTAGAACAATTTAAGATGGTTCCTAGTTCACAAGGAACAGATAAAGAAACAAGTTCAGATGATTTACTTGCAACATTTGTATGTAAAGATATTAAACTTAAAATTACAGAAAATAATTCAACTTCAACATCACAAGGAACAAACAATACAGAAGGAAACGTAAATAATTCAAATAATACAGCTACAGATAATCAAAACAACTCAGGTGGGACAAGTTCAAATAGTGGCACAAGTACAAATGGCAATTCAACAGGTAATGCAAATTCATAAAGTCAGAAAGGAGATATTATGACAAAAGCAGTTATTAGAGAAATAATTATATCGTTATTAGTATGTCTAGCAGTTCTATTGATATTAAGTGTATTATTATATAATTATATACCATCAAATAAAGTAGTGCCAGAAGTTGTTAAATATACACCTAGTAAAGAAATAGAAACACAGCTAAATGCAACAGTAGAAGATAATTCAGAAGAGATATTAATGACATATGAAATAACAGCACAAGACTTAGATAACTATGAAAGAACAAAAGAATACAATCCAGGAAAGGCAAACCCATTTGCAACAATTTCAAATGATAATACAGGTAATGACAATAATGGAAATGAACCATCAACTGGAGAAAATGAAACTAATAATAATAATAGTAATAACAATAATAATGAAAAACCAAATAACTCAGGCTCATTATTTGAAAACAACAATAGTAAATAAGGTTATATTTAAATATAAATATATACAAACAAAGAATTCGAAAGATAAAGGGGGGATAACTTTTTTATTCACCAGTGGTAGGACATTAAACATTAAAAGTGTTATTAAAATTTTAAAATAAAAAAGTCTGAAAAGGACAAAAGAAAAGGAGAGATTTTATTATGAAAAACCAAAACGGTATCACATTAGTAGCTTTAGTAGTTACAATCATAGTTTTATTAATTTTAGCAGGAACATCAATAGCAATGTTATCAGGAGATAATGGAATTATAACAAATGCACAAAAAGCAAATTATGCAAATACAGAAGGAGAAGTAATGGACAAAGTTAAATTAGCATATAACACAATAAACACAGAAATAAGAGTAAAATTAGCAGTAGATGATGAATATGTACCAGCAGATAATGTAAGCAATCTAGCATTACTTGTTGCAAAGGATTTAGGAAGTAAAGCTACTTCATTTACAACATCAGAAACAATAGGAAATTATACAGTAGCTGTTGATGGAGCTAAAATAACAGTAACATATGATGATGGAAAAATATTCACAGGAACAACAGATACAGACAAAGGAAAATTTAAGCAAATTAAATATGAATTTACAGTTGCAGCAGATGGAGTTTCTATGACAGCAGATTACACAAGACAAACAGATAAATAAATTTAATTAATAAAACTAACAACAGGCATATACCAAGTATATGCCTGAAATAATATAAACAAAAACGAAAGAAAGGCAAAAAAGATGAACATATTTTTATATGCAATAATATTCATAATAGGAACATTATTTGGAAGCTTTTATACACTAGCAGTATATAGAATACCAAAAGATATAGATATAATAAAAAAACATTCATATTGTCCCAACTGTAACAACAAACTGGGATTTTTAGAACTAATACCAGTATTAAGTTACATATTTTTAGGAGGGAAATGTAAACACTGTGGTCAAAAAATAAGAATAAGATATTTACTATTAGAACTACTTGGAGGAATAACATTTGTCACATTAGCAATCTTATTCAAAATTGAAGTATACAATTTAAACATGTCAAACATAATAATATATGTATTTGCAATATTATATCTAACAGCAATAATATTAATATCAGGAATAGACAAAGAATACATAAGAATAGATAAAAGAGTCCTAGCATATGGAATAATCATATCAATACTATATATGATATATCTATATACAATAGGTGACACTAGTATATATAGATATGCTATATATCTAGCAGTATATATTATATTACTAGCAGCAGATACAATACTATTAAAAAAATACGCAAAAGTTAGTTATATAATAGAAATATTAATATTATTAAACACAATATTAATATTTGGAGGAACAGCAATGTTCTTAATGACAGTTGTAATGTCAGTTGTAGCAATACTAATATATATGTTATTACATAAAACAGTACAAAAGAATGTAGGAAATAAAAAATTAAAGATAGAAGAAATGCCTATAGGATTTTATATAGGAGCCAGCAATATTATATTATTTTTTATGATGACATTTGTAACAGAATACTTTATTTAGCAGAAAGGGTAAAAGATGAAATTAAATGATAATAAAGGAGCTACAGGTGTAGACATAACAGTAGCAATAGTAATATTAATGATATTTGTAACTTTTATTACATCATTGTTTTATAATTTATCAACATCGTCAGTAAGAATAGAAAGAAAAACTACAGCAACATATTTAGCAATAACAACAATAGAAGGATTAAAAGAAATTGGATTTGAAGGAATAAAAACATCAGATGTAGTAGATAGAAGATTAACAACAGTTGAGCAAATAACAGGGCAAAATGTTGAAGCTGGGTGGAAGATAGATGTAAGTAGTGGACAAACAATAATTGATATACCACAAGGGTATACAGTAAAGATATCTATTGAGAACCCAAGAAATAGTGAAAATGCAGCAGATGACAAACTAGGAGAAATTGCAAAATTAGTAAGAGTAGAAGTAAGTTATACCACAGGTAAAGATATAGATAAAGATGGAAATAAAGACGAAGAAAAAGTACAAATAGAAACATTGGTAAAAAAACATATTGAAACGGGGGACTAATATGAAATCTGAAAGAGGTGCAACAATAACATCTATAATTATATATGTAATAGCATTAACAGTAGTTGTTGTTATCGTAGGAAGGATTACAACATATTTTTATAAAAACGTTAATCAATTAAATATAAATACAGAAGCCAATATAGAATATACAAAATTCAGTAGTTACATTACTGATGAAATAAATATTAAAGAAAATTATGTAAAAATATATCAAGGAGAAGTAGAACAAACTGGTAATGTTCAAACTGGAGATAGAATAGTATTTTTAAAAACAGAAAATCAATATGTATGTACTTCAAATAGTGTATATTTAGTAAGAGAAAACAAAAAAGTAAAAGTAGTTAGAAAAGTAAATAATCGGTATGATTGATAATGTTAATCAACCTCCTATATCATCATCAATGAATGAATCTGTTATAGGAGGACCACAACAGATATTTAAATATGACGCAGAGAAAAAAGTAGTAACAGTAAGTTTAGTGATTTCAGGAAAGAAATATGAAAATGTATATACTATAGCAAATTAAAGATTGGAGGAATAAAAATGGATGTAAGAAAACGTCAACCAATAGGAATAGAACTTGTAAAGAGAGGAGTTGTAACAGAAGAAAACATTACAATGGCTTTACAAGAGCAAAGAGCAAATCCAGACAAGAAATTAGGAGAAATTCTTAATGACTTAAATGTTTGTGATTCTCATGTATTAATAGAAGCTATAGGAGATATAATGGGAGTAAAAGGAATTATATTATCTCCAGGTTTTATAAAATTAGATATACTAGAATACATATCAATGGAAACAGCAAGAAGGAATAAAGTAATACCATTTGACATAGAAAATGGAAAAATCAAAGTATGTTTTTCAGACACAACAAATACAAGAAATATAGAGGCAGTAAGATTATTAATGTTAAATAAAGGGTTAATAATTGAGCCATACATAACATTTGGAAAAATACTAGATGACATATTAAAAAGTCTTGGAGGAACAGCTTCAAGAGACATGAGTAAAATAGGACAAGATGATAATATAACAGAAATTGTAGACTCAATAATAAAAACAGCAATGGAAAAAAGAGCAAGTGATATACACATAGAGCCAGGAAAAGACGAAGTAAGAGTAAGATATAGAATTGATGGAGAGTTATTTACAGCAACCTCAATACCAAAAGAAAAGCAAACACAAATAATAGGTAGAATGAAAGCAATATCAAACATGCATCAAGAAAAGCAAGAATCGCAAGATGGTAGAATATTACTATATGATGATTACAATATCCGTGTATCTTCACAAAAAAATGTATATGGAGAAAAATTCGTATTAAGACTATTAAAGAAAAATTCAAATATAAAAAGCATATTTGAATTAGGATATCCAGGCACAGAAAAAGAGTTAAATAAAAGCATAAACAAAAAAAATAGTATAACAGTAATAGCGGCGCCAACAGGAGAAGGAAAAACGACTACATTATATAGTTTTATGGATTACCTAAATAAACCAGAAATAAATATAACAACAATAGAAGACCCAGTAGAAATTCGTATAGACGGTTTAAACCAAATAGAAGTAGATGCAAAATCAACATTTTCTGGTTCACTAAGAACAGTATTAAGACAAGACCCAGACATAATACTAGTAGGAGAGATAAGAGATAAAGAAACAGCAGAAATAGCAATACAATCAGGACAAACAGGACATTATGTATTATCAACTATACATACAATAGACGCAGTAGAAGTAATAACAAGATTAAGAAAAATGGGAGTACCAGATTATGATATAGCAAGTACACTTGCAACATGTATATCACAAAGACTAGTAAGAAAACTATGTCCACATTGTAGAAAAGAAAGAGAATTTACAGAAGAAGAAAAAGAAGTAATTACAAAACTAGGACAAAGATATAATATAGAATATAATTTAGAAGGTAAAAAAACATATGATGCAATAGGATGTTCAAAATGTAATAACACAGGGTATTATGACAGAATAGGAATGTTTGAAATATTAGATATTACAGATGATATAAAAGAATTAATCATGAATGGTGCATCAAGTATAGAAATTAAAAAACATGCATTAACAGGAACATATAGACCATTATGTATTGATGGAATAAACAAAGTTATTGCAGGAATGACAAATTTAGAAGAACTAAATAGAAAGATATTATTATTTTAATTATCGAGGAGGAAAAATATAAAATGATTAATATGGATAAAGTAATAGAGCAAGCAATTGAGAAAGATGCATCAGATATACACTTAATGTCAGGTCTAAAACCAATGTTCAGAATTGCTAGAGCTTTAGTAGATATGGATGAATCATCTGTATTAAAAGATGAAGATATGTATGAGATATATGATTATATAATAAAAGGAAATGTAGATAAAGACAATGTATTTACATCAACAAGAAAATTAGATACATCATATGAATATAATGGAATTCGTTTAAGGGTTAATATATCATATGCAAATGAAGTTCCTGTATGTACAATGAGAATTATAAAAAATGAACTACCAAAATATGAAGACTTAGGAGTTCCAGACATAGTAAGAAGAATGACATATCAGCCACAAGGATTAATACTAGTAACAGGAAAAACAAACTCTGGTAAATCAACAACATTAAATGCATTAGTAAACCATATAAATGAAACTCAAAACAAAAAGATATTATCATTAGAAAGCCCAATAGAATTTAAGCATACATCAAAAAACTCAATGATTGTACAAAAAGAGGTTGGAGAAGGAAGAGACTGTTTAACATATCATGATGGTGTAAAAAATGCACTTAGAGAGGATTGTGACATATTAATAATAGGAGAGATTAGAGATAAAGTAACAATGGAAGCTGCAATAGAAATGGCAGAATCAGGACATTTAGTTATAGGAACATTACATACAAAGTCATGTGCAGAAACAATAGACAGAATGATAAACTTCTATGAAGTAAGAGACCAAGTTCAAATAAAATATTTATTATCAGCATTACTAAAACTAGTAATATCACAAAGATTATTAGTAGGGACAACAGGAAAACTTGAATTAGTACCAGAAGTAATGGTTGTAGACAACATAGTAGCAGGTGTTATAAGAAAAGAAAAAATCAGTGTATCAGAAATTGAAGATGCGATACAAAGTGCTCAAGAAAAAGGAAGCATAAGTCTAATAAACTCAATAGCAAGTTTATTTGTAGACAATAAGATAACACTTGAACAAGCAAAAGCACAAGTTGAAGAAAAGAATATAGAAGTATTAAACAGAACGATTATGCAATTAAGAATTAAAAAGGAAAAAGTAGACTAAAAAATACATAAGGAAAGGAGAAAATCATGCCAGTATATGTATACAGAGCTGTAACAGACAAAGGTTTAGTAGTAAAAAACAAAGTAGAAGAAGCAAGTAAACAAGCACTAGTAAAAAGGCTAAAAAATAATGGAATAACTCCAATAGAAGTAATACAAGTAGCATATAGGGGAAAATCACAAGCAAAGAAAAAGAAAAATGTTACAGACATTCAAGAAATCATAAAAAATGTAAATACAACAAGGATAGGGAAAGTAGATTCAACAAAGAAACTATCTACAATAGAAAAGATGAATTTATATTTAGCTGCAACAGAAAAAGTAACAACAAGAGACCTAGTTATATTTTCAGAAAACTTCTACTTGTTGAAAAAAGCAAACTTTAACAATATACATGCATTAAATACAATAATTCAATCTACTGAAAACATAACATTAAAAGGAGTCTTGGAAGACATATTAGCAGGGGTTGAAGCAGGTGAATACATGTACACAACAATGGAATATTATTCAGACATATTTCCATTCATATATATAAACATGATAAAAGTAGGCGAATTATCAGGTTCACTAACAAATTCATTAGGTCAAGCAGTAACATACTTAGAAGAGAATGATAAATTGACAAAAAAGATTAGAAAAATAATAATACCAAATGTAATACAATTTGTTGGAATATTAGGGTTATTAATTGCAGGAACACTATTTGCAATTCCACAAATTCAGAACCTATTTGATGAAATAGGAACAGAAGCAACATTACCAGCAATAACAATATGGTTCCAAAACTTTATCAACTTTATGGGAACGATATGGTATTTGCCGACCATGGCAATTATTGGTGCAATTGCAGGAATACTGTTTTACGTCAATACGCCAAAAGGGAAGTATAATTTTCATTACTTTAAATACACTATGCCAATATTTGGGAAACTGATATTTTCATTAGACTTATCAAGAGTAATGAAGGCAATGCACTTAAACTTAGAAAATGGAATGAGAATACAAGATGCATTAGAGGTTAGTAAAAATATAGTAAATAACTATGTAATGCTATCAATTATAGAAACATCAATTAATAACATGTTAACAGGTTATTCATGGATAGACCCATTTGAAAAATCTGGACTATGTTCATCAATGACGACAGAAATGTTGAAAATTGGTATGCAAACAGACTTAACAGAGATGTTAGGTAAATTATTAGAATACATTGATATGGACATAAATAATACAATTGAGAAGATAATAAAGGTATTACCAGAAGTATCATACTCAATAGTAGGTGTTGTATTAATATTCTTTGTATGTGTAGTATTAGTACCAGTAATACAGGTATATATGGGAGGATTCTTATTCTCAGCATACTTATAAAATATAATTAATAAATATATAAGGACGAATTTTAAATTTCTATAATTTTAAAGTTCGTCCTTGAAAGGATTTTAGGAATGAAAATAGGGATTGATATAGGAGGAAGTCATATAGGTATTGGCTTAGTAAATGAAAAAGGAGAAATTGTAGAAAAGCAAGAAATGTTTTTTAAAGGAACAGAAGATGTAAAAAAAGTAATAGAAGACTTTATATGTACAAATATATCACAAATGGCTATATCATATGATATAGAAAGTATAGGTGTAGCAGCCCCAGGAACAGTATTAGAAAATAAAATGATAAGTGCAGTAAACTTAGGATTAGAGAATTATAATTTATCAGAAAAAATACAAAGTATTTTAGATGTAAAAATCAAATTAAGGAATGATGCAAAATGTGCGGCACTAGCAGAGAAAAAGTATGGTGAACTTATGCCATATGAAAATGGTATATTTTTATGTTTAGGAACAGGCATAGGAGGAGCAGTAATATATAATGGACAATTATTAGAACCCAAAGGTGTGCCTGGATTTGAGTTTGGTCATACAATAATACAAAAAGGCGGAAAGCAGTGTAATTGTGGTAAAAGAGGATGTTTTGAAGCATATGCAAGCTTCAAAAAGTTTAAAGAGAAAATTTCAGAAGAATTCAATTTAAACTCAGTAGAAGGAAGTGTAATAAAAGAGTTTCTAATAAACAATAAACAAGATAAAAAGCTAATAGATATAGTAAATACGTATATTGAAGACTTAAGTATAGGAATATCAAATATTATAAATATTTTTGAACCAGAAGTTATATGTATAGGTGGGAGTTTTTCAGAATATGATAACATGTTAAATTCTTTAGAACAGGCATTAATACAGTCAAATTTGCTAATAAACAAAAAAAATGGTATAATAATAAAACCAGCAAAATTAAAAAATGATGCAGGAATTATAGGAGCAACAATATAGGAAAGTAAGGTGTAACATGGAAAGTGCAAACAAAAAAATAAACACAAACAAGAAAGTAGCTTTTTATACATTAGGGTGTAAAGTAAATCAATATGAAACAAATGGAATGACACAAAAGTTCATAGAAAAAGGATATGAAATCATAGACGTAAATAATGATAAAGCAGACATATGTATAGTAAATACATGTACAGTAACAAATATGTCTGATAGGAAATCAAGACAAACTTTAAGAAAAGTGAAAGAAAGAAATAAAAATGCAATAATAGTTGCAGTAGGATGTTATGCACAAGTGGCAAAAGACGAATTAGAGAAAATGGAAGAAATAGATATAGTATTAGGAAACGAAGAAAAAAAAGACATAATAAAGTATATTAATCAATATATAGAAGACAAAAATAGAGTTATAGAGATAGACAACATAAGTGAAAAGAAAGAATTCAATGAAATAGGTCAAATAACATATACAGAAAAGACGAGAGCAGTAATAAAAATTCAAGATGGGTGTAACCAATTTTGTTCATATTGTATAATACCATATGCGAGAGGAAGAGTTAGAAGTAGGAAAGAAGAAAGCATAATAGATGAGATAAAGAAAATTGCAGAAAATGGAATAAAAGAGATAGTAATTACAGGAATACATATTGCATCATATGGAACAGATTTTGGAAATAAAGATGGACTTATAGAATTGCTAGAAAAAATAAATGAAATAGAGGGAATTGAAAGAATAAGGTTAGGTTCATTAGAACCCAAAATAATAACAGAACAATTTGTACAAAGGTTAGAAAAATTGGAAAAAGTATGTCATCATTTTCATTTATCATTACAAAGTGGATGTGATGCAGTTTTAAAAAGAATGAATAGGAAATATAATACACAAGAATTCAGAGAAATTGTAGAAATACTAAGAAAACAATATCAAGATGTAATGCTAACAACAGATATAATAGTCGGTTTTCCAGGAGAAAGCGAAGAAGAATTTGAAGAAACCTATAAGTTTTTAAAAGAAATCAAATTCTATAAAATGCATGTATTCCCATACTCACAAAGAAGTGGAACAAGGGCAGCAGCTATGCCAGAACAGGTAGATGGAAATATAAAAGAGAAAAGAAGTAAAAGACTAATAGAACTATCTAACAATAATCAAAAAGAATATAATGATAAATATATTGGGGAAAAAGTAAAAGTTCTTTTTGAAGAAAAAGAAAATGATAAATATAAAGGTCATACACAAAATTATATATTAGTAAAATATCATACACAAGAAGTGTTAGAAAATGTAATAAAGGAAGTTAAAGTACTAAAATCTGATATAGAATATATAGAAGCATAGTGCATAACAATAATATATCTATGGAGATAAGAAATTTTAACTTAATATTACAAAATGTAATATTTTTGTAATACAAACTTAATATTAAAATAAGGCAAAACACTTGATAATTTCAAAAAAATATTATATAAATAAGAGGAAAAAGAAATATAATTACAAAGGAGGAATAAACATGGCAAATATAGAAGAAATTTCTGGAGTATATGGAGGAGTAAAAACTGAAGGAAATGAAACACCAACTAGCAATTTTACACCTGTAACATCAGGAACAGAAGAAAATACAAATTTACCAAGTAAAGTTGGAATTTGGCAAAAGTTAAAATCAATATTATTCTATGAAATAAAAGTTGAACTTACACCATATCAACAAAAAGTTGAAGATGAAATAAATGAATTTTTATATCAAGAAATTACTTGGGCAAAAGTTAAAGATTTCTTATTCCAAGAAGTAACTTTTGGAAAAAAGAAAGTAGATTAAAAAACAAAAGCAACATATAAGTAATTTAGCTTTTTAAATTACTTATATGTTGCTTTCATTTATTATAGTACATAAGTACAGGTTAAATAATAATTTATTATTAGTGTTAATACTAAATAAAAAATTGTGATAATATTTAAATATTTTTTTAAAAAACTATTGACATTTAATTAAAAATGAATTATACTTATTTCTGTGCTAAGCAAAAATAAATATTTTAAATGCTCCCGTAGCTCAGTTGGTCAGAGCAACCGGCTCATAACCGGTGGGTCCTAGGTTCAAGTCCTAGCGGGAGCACCATTTTTTATTATATAGACTTTTATATAATAAAAATATGGACAGGTGGCCGAGTGGCTAAAGGCGGCAGACTGTAAATCTGTTCTCATACGAGTACGAAGGTTCGAATCCTTCCCTGTCCACCAAATAGTAAAACCTATGTAAATATTGAAAAATCAATATTTTACATAGGTTTGTTTTTTAGCAATGCAATAGTAATGCAGTAAATGTGTAGCTTTCTTGAACTACTTATAAAGTTTGTAGATTGTTTTTTATCATCATTACATAATTTGATTTTTGTGAAAATCTAAGAAGGGAAATACAATCTTAAATTAAAACTAGTCACACTTTACAACATTATGTAAAGTGTGATATAATATAATTAATATAAATTGTTGAAAGTACAAAGCAACCCTCGTGTTTGCAGTATACCAAGACAATCCAGTAAAAAATTTTGGAGGAAAATGTAATGAAACGTACTATACAAATCTTCATACCTTTACTTATGGCCGTTATTGTAGGCTTTGCTGTTGCACATCTATCTAGTTCTTTACTTGATACAGTAGAAGTTGGATATGCTTTCTCGGCAGGATTTCTTTATACAATATGGAACATTCTAGCAATCAGTATGGAGAAACATTAATACGTTTGAAAAGGATACCCCTTTTGGGGGCCTTTTCATTTGTTTTTGCAGATTATTTTCTTGTTATTTGACATTTAAGTAAAAACGTGGTATAATTTCCAACAGATTGCCAAAAGGGCAAAAAAGAGATTTTATTTTAATGTATTAAAAAATGGGGAAAAGCTAATAATAGAAAAGAGCGGAAACAAAAGATACATAAAAAGTATAAAAGCATGAAATGAGCGGTAAATTCATGTTTATTTAAGCATTACTTTATATATAATATTAATATTTGTACGTAAAATGAAATTAAGTAAAACTAGACAAAAGAAAAGTTTAGGAATACTTATGCAATGAAAAAGTTGCATTCTTTTTAAGTGATAAATAAAGAGAGGAGAAAATAAAAATGGCAGAGGAAAAAAAAGATAAAAAAGGAACAAGAGGAGCAAGAGTAGAAAAAACGACAGTTCAAAAAAAGCCAAGAGAAAAAAGAGAATATAAAAAAGAAGGAGAAAGAAAAAGCAATATAAAAAAGACAAAAAATTCAGAAGAAGTGTTTAAAAAGCCAAATATAAAAGTAATACCATTAGGAGGTTTACATGAAATAGGGAAAAATATAACAGTCTTTGAATATGAAGATGAGATAGTAGTAGTAGATTGTGGACTATCATTCCCAGAAGATGATATGTTAGGAGTAGACTTAGTAATACCAGATATAACATATTTAGTAAAGAACAAAGAAAAAATAAAAGGAATAGTAATAACACATGGACATGAAGACCATATTGGAGGAATACCATATTTCTTAAAACAAATAAATGTACCATTATATGCAACAAAACTAGCAGCAGGGTTAATAACAAACAAATTAGAAGAGCATAAAATAGTAAGAAGTACAAAAATGCATATTGTAAGTCAAGGAGAAACAATTAGACTAGGGAAGAAATTCAAAATAGAATTTATAAGAAGTTCTCATAGTATTCCAGACTCAGTAATGTTAGGAATAACGACACCAGCAGGAACAATACTTCACACAGGAGACTTCAAAGTAGATTATACACCAATAGATGGGCAATTAATGGACTTTAGTAGGATAGCAGAGTTAGGAAATAAAGGAATACTAGCATTAATGTCAGACAGTACAAATGCAGAAAGAAAAGGATTTACAATGTCTGAAAGTTCAGTAGGAGATGTATTAGACAAACTATTTTTAAACTGTACAAAAAGGATAGTAGTAGCCACATTTGCATCAAATGTACACAGAATTCAGCAAATTGTAAACTCAGCAGTAAAATATGGAAGAAAAATAGCAGTATGTGGAAGAAGTATGATAAATATAATAACAACAGCCACAGAATTAGGATATATAAAATGTCCTGAAAATGTATTTATAGATATAGATATGATAGGAAGTTATACAGATGACCAACTAGTAATAATTACTACAGGAAGTCAAGGAGAGCCAATGTCTGCATTAACTAGAATGGCAGCAGGAGACCATAGAAAAGTAAAAATAACACCAAATGACTTAATAATAATATCAGCAACTCCAATTCCAGGAAATGAGAAATATATATCAAAAGTAATAGATGACTTAATGCAATTAGGTTCAGAAGTAGTGTATAGTGCATTAGCAGACATACATGTATCAGGACATGCATGCCAAGAAGAGCAAAAATTAATATTAGCATTAGCAAAACCAAAATACTTCATACCAGTACATGGTGAATATAGACAGCTAAGGGCACATAGTGAAACAGCCCAAGTTATGGGAATAGATTCAGACAATATATTAATGTTAACAAATGGAAGAGTATTAGAATTAAATGAAAAAGAAGCAAGATTCACAGGAAGTGTTCCAAGTGGACGAGTATTAGTAGATGGATTAGGAGTAGGAGATGTAGGAAATATAGTATTAAGAGACAGACAGCACTTAGCACAAGATGGATTGATAGTAATTGTATTAACAATGGACTCACAAACAGGAGAAGTTGTTGCAGGTCCTGATGTAATATCAAGAGGTTTTGTATATGTACGAGAAGCAGAAAATCTAATGGATGATGTAAAAAGTGTTGTACGACATGAAATATCTAAATGTGAACAAAGAGGAGTACGTGATTGGGCAACAATAAAATCAACAGTAAAGGAAAATCTACGTGATTATCTATTTATAAAAACCAAGAGAAACCCTATGATAATACCAATTATAATGGAAGTTTAATAAAACATAAGTAATACCGAGGTTTTTGTGCTTTGGTATTACTTATTTGTTATCATTTTGTTACCCACTCAATAGTACTAATAAAGTTTTTGAACTAAAAAATGTAAAAATTGTATTTTAAATCTGAAACTTTATTACAATACATCAAAAAAACCATTGGAATATAAAAGTTATTCCAATGTATCAAAATAACTTTACAAAAAAAGAAGCTTATGATATAATAAACCTGAGGTGAGAAATATGTTAATTAGAGAAAAATATCTATCAGAAATAAGAGATTTTTATGATGAGACATCTTTAATTAAAATAATTTATGGATTAAGAAGAAGTGGAAAATCAGTTATACTAACCCAAATAATACAAGAAATACGAGAAAGAAAAATAGAAGAAGAGCAAATTATCTATATAAATTTTGAGTCACTGGATTATAGTTTTATAAAAAATGCCCAAGACTTAAATGATTACATAAAAAGCTTAGTAAAAAATAAAAAGAAATATTATGTGTTTTTAGATGAAATACAAAAAGTTGATGAATTTGAAAAAGGAATTAATTCTTTGAGAATTACAAATCAATTTAGTATATTTATAACTGGTTCTAATAGCAAAATGACATTTTTAGAATTATCA
>JAAVXM010000023.1 GCA_022790575.1 Clostridia bacterium
GTTGCTCTTGCAGTAGGATGTGCATTAATAATATTAATAATAATGTGTGAATCTTATGTAGAACCATTTTTATTTTTAACATCAATACTAATAGCAGTTTTACTAAATAGTGGTACTAATATAATATTTGGAACAGTATCTAATATCACGAGTTCAATATCAGCGATATTACAAATGGCATTATCAATGGACTATTCAATTATGCTAATGAATAGATATGCTCAAGAAAAACAAAATGAAACAGATAAAGTAAAAGCAATGAAAAACGCTTTATATAACGCTTTTAAATCAATATCAAGTAGTTCAGTAACAACAATAGTAGGATTACTTGCACTTGTATTTATGAGCTTTACAATTGGTCGTGATCTAGGATTTGTATTAGCAAAAGGTGTATTATTTAGTCTGATTAGTATATTCTTTGTACTACCATCATTAATATTAATGTTTGATAAATGGATTGTAAAAACAAAGAAGAAAAGCCTAAATTTTAAAATGGGTGGTTTAGGTAAAATAAGCTATAAAATAAGACATGTAGCATTAATATTATTTATTATAGCATTTGCAGGAAGTTATTTAGTAAAAGGCAATTTAGGCATTTCATATACAGATACGACATCAAATGAGATTAATAAAGTATTTTCTGAAAATAATCAAATGGCATTAATATATAAAAGTGAAGATGAAGAAAATGTATCAAAATACTTACAAGAAATAGAAAAACAAGATAAAGTAGAAGAAGTTTTGGCATATGGCAATACAATAAATGAAAGCCTTACATATAGTGAATTAAATGATAAGTTTAATGAATTAGACGTAGATACAAGAGTAGAGGACTATCTATTAAAAATAATATATTATAAATATTATAATCAAGATGAAAATAATACAATAACTTTTGATGAATTTGTAAAATTTATACAAGAAGAGGTATATAAAAATCAAAATGTTGCAAACAAAATAGATGATGAAACAAAGAGAAATATAGATAGAATTTCAAATTTTACAAATACTACACAAATGAATAAAAAAATATCATCATTAGAAATAGCGACTATTTTAGAAATAGATGAACAAGATGTAAGAGATATATTAATTTATTATAATTCTAAAAAAACTAATATTAAATTAAGTTTAAATGAATTTATAAATTTTGTAAATAAAGATGTTTTAACAAATGAAAAATATGCAAGTAAAGTTGATGGTAAAGCAAGAGAAAGATTAGATACATTATCTAAATTTACAAATAGTAATATAATAAAAAAGAAAATGACAAGTAGAGAAATGGCAGAGCTATTTGGAATGTCCAAGACTACAATAAATGATTTATATACTTATTACATAAATGTAAATGAAATAGACACAAAAATGACTATTTCTGAATTTTCAAATTTTGTATTAACAGATGTTGTAAATAATACTAACTATTCTAGCAGTTTAAAGGAAGAGACAATAAATAATATAAAAATGTTACAAACATTTAGTAATAATGATACAATAACAAAAAATATGAATTCGCAAGAGCTATCTAATTTATTTGGAATAGATAAACAAACTATAGAACAATTAATGCTGTTAAAATACATGAATACAGATAATGGAACTAAATTGAGTATAGCAGAATTTATTAATAATACAATTAGCTTAAAAAACAATACTTCATACTTAAATGATGTAGATACAAGTAATCTTGAAAAATTATCTATGTTTGCTAATAATCAAAATAATATTAATACTACAAAAATGAATAAAGCAGGACTTAGCATTATATTTGATAATATAAGTAATGGTCTAGTAAATACGGTTTATATTGCATCTAACTTACCAGATGAATATGAAATGACACCACAAGAATTTCTTAAATTTGTATTAACTAATTTTTCAGATAATATGGATCAGAACTCTATAAATAGTTTGAAACTTATTAAAAATGTAATAGATGAGAACTTAAAAACTACACCTACTAAATATACAGCAACTGAATTATCTAAAATATTAAATATGGAAAAAAGTAAGATGTATACTATATATGGATTAATTGATTTTACTAATAACAATACATCCAACTGGAAAATGACACCAAATGAATTAGTAAATTTAATATTAGAAAATGAAAATATAAAAGGCAATATAGATGAGCAAACAATCGGTAAATTAAAATTACTTTCAAACATTATGACAAGCACAATTAATAAAACGGGATATTCATATAAAGAATTAGCAAAAGTTATAGGAATAGATGAAACTACAGTCAGAAACATATATACACTATATACTTCAAAAAATTCTACAATGAAGCTAACAGCAAAAGAATTTGTGAATTTTGTATTGGAACATAAAAATGATGAAACTTTATCAAATAGCTTAAATGGCTCTACTATAAAAGAATTAAATTTATTGCAAAATGTTATGAATGGAGTAATAAATAATAAAAAGTATTTAAGTAAAGAATTATCAGATTTATTAGGAATGGACAGCAGTAATTTGGATTTATTGTATGGTTTATACAGTTCAAAATATGTTAATAAAAATCAAACAATATCATTAAAAGAATTTGTAAATTTTATATTAAATGATGTAATAACAAATCCTGAATATTCAAGAAATTTTGATGAAGATATAAAATCAAAATTAAAAACTATAAATGGAATTATGAATGCTAGTTTAAATAATACAAAATATACAAAAGAAGAAATATTTGGTCTTTTGAGTAGTTTAGCGGACAATTTAGATAAAAATCAAGTTGAAATATTATATGTATATTATGGTAGTAGTAAAGAATACAATAATGATTGGCAATTGACAGTAGAGCAATTTGTTAATTACTTAAATAATGATATATTGCAAGATAGTAGATTTGATGATTTTATAGAAGATGATATGAGAAAAAATATTACAGATGCGAAAGAAGCGGCAAATGAAGCAAAAGATTTATTAATTGGAAATGGTTATTCAAGAATAGTAATAAATTCAAAACTAGAGCCAGAAAATGAGGAAACCTTTAAATTTATACAAAAAATTAAAGATGAATTAGGAGGAAATTTAGATAAATTCTATATAATAGGAGATTCACCAATGGCATATGAAATGAGCCAAACTTTCCAAGATGAGTTAGATTTTATTACAATATTGACAATGATAGCAATATTTATTGTAGTTGCAGTAACATTCAAATCATTTATTATACCATTAATATTAGTATTTATGATTCAATGTGCAGTATATATGACAATGGGGATACTATCATTTACAGGAGAAAAAGTATATTTTATTGCTCTTTTAATCATACAAAGTATTTTAATGGGGGCAACAATTGATTATGCAATTTTATATACATCATATTACATTGAACATAGAAAGAGTATGAGTATAAAAGATGCAATTATAGACTCTTATAATAAATCGATTCATACAATATTGACATCAGCGTCAATACTAATTATTGTAACATTAATTGTAGGAAATTTTGCTTCAGCAATAGCTGCAAAAATTTGCATAACAATATCAAGAGGAACTACATGTTCAGCAATATTAATATTATTATTACTACCAGCAGTATTAGCAAGTTGTGATAAAATAATTATGAAGAAAAGAAAAGATGGTAATTTACTATAAAAAAGATAATTTTAATTTTACTATTTTTATAGTATAATCATCCAGAAAACTTACAAGTTATAGAGCAGACAGTTTGAAAATTGTCTGTTCTTATGTTATTATATTTTTGTAAAATGAGATAAGGAGGAATAAGAGAATGGAAAAACAAACAGCAGGTAGAGATAATTTAGGTAAACTTGCTCCAAAGTTTGCCGAATTAAATGATGATGTATTATTTGGAGAAATATGGAGCAGAGAGGATAAATTATCATTAAGAGATAGAAGTATGATTACAATATCAGCTTTAATGGCACAAGGATTATTTCCACAGCTAAAATCACATTTTATATTAGGGAAAAAACATGGTGTAACAAAAGAAGAAGCTGTTGAAATAGTTACACAAATTGCATTTTATAGTGGATGGGCGAAAGCATGGAGTGCTTTTCCTTTAATTGAAGAAGTATATGGAACAGAAAATGAAGAAACATCAAAGCATGGTGGAGCATTTGGCATGGGAGAGCCAAACACAGCATTTTCACAATATTTTATTGGAAATTCATATTTAAAACCACTTGCAAAAACAGATAATGTATTTATTGCAAATGTAACATTTGAGCCAAGATGCAGAAATAACTGGCATATCCATAAAGCAGATAAAGGTGGAGGGCAGATCCTTATTTGTGTAGATGGAGAAGGTTGGTATCAAGAAGAAGGAAAAGAACCACAAAGTTTAAAAGTAGGAGATATAGTAACAATTCCTGCAAATGTAAAACATTGGCATGGAGCTAAAAAAGACAGTTGGTTTAGTCATTTAGCAGTAGAAGTACCTGGAGAAAATACAAGTAATGAATGGTGCGAA
>JAAVXM010000024.1 GCA_022790575.1 Clostridia bacterium
GAAATATTATGTGTTTTTAGATGAAATACAAAAAGTTGATGAATTTGAAAAAGGAATTAATTCTTTGAGAATTACAAATCAATTTAGTATATTTATAACTGGTTCTAATAGCAAAATGACATTTTTAGAATTATCAACTGACTTATCAGGCAGATATGTGAGTTTTAGAGTATTGCCATTATCATTTAAAGAAATAGTCCAAATTACCAACGCTAAGGAAGAAGATTACAAAAAATTATTATTCGATATTTTTGAATGGGGAAGTTTACCACAAAGATTTTCATTTAATAATGATAGGGCAAAACTTAATTATATATCAGATGTTTATGATTCTATCTTATTAAAAGATGTAGTTGAAAGATTAAATGTTAAAGATATAACATCATTCAATAAGATATTACAATATGTACTTGAAACAGAAGGGAAAGAGTTTTCTGCTAATAATGTACTAAGTTACTTAAGAAAAGAACATCATGAGATTGCTACAGATACACTATATAATTATTTAGAAGCTCTATGTTCAACATTTATTATGAATAAAGTGTACAGATATGATATTCAAGGAAAGAGCATATTGAAAACATTAAATAAGTACTATGCTTCAGATTTAGGTGTTAAAAAAATTAAGACAAATAGCAAAGAAATAAATTATTCTATGGCATTAGAAAATGTTGTATTCAATGATTTGATGGTAAAAGGATATGAAGTATATATAGGAAAGACAAAAAAAGGTGAAGTAGATTTTGTTGCAACAAAGGATAAAGAATTTAAATATATTCAAGTATGTTATGAGTTAAGTTCAAAGGAAACAATTGAAAGGGAATTTCGAGCATATAGTGTAATTGAAGATAACTATTCAAAATATGTTATATCATTAGATAAAGAAGATTATTCAAGAGATGGAATTAAGCATATTAATATATTTGATTTTTTAATGAGTGATAAATTTTAAAAAGTAAATTAAGATAGTAAATTGACTTGAAAAATCAAAAGGAATTTAGTATAATACAAAAAGTATGCAGGAGAGCTTATGTAAATTATAATGGAAGTTTAATAAAAATGTGTATCAAAGGAAAGGAGAAAAATTATGGATTATAAAGAACTAGCAAATTTAATTTTTCCAACAGTAAAAGAAATATCATATTATGAAGAAAAATATCCAGAGAGACAATTACCAGAGGGAGCGATAGTAACAAGATTTGCTCCTAGTCCAACTGGTTTTGTACATATAGGAGGGTTATATCAAGCCTTAGTAGCAAAAATTGTAGTACAAAAAACAGGAGGAGTATTTTTCCTAAGAGTAGAGGATACAGACCAAAAGAGGGAAGTAGAAAATGGAGTAACAGGGATAGTAAATTCATTAAAAGACTTTGATATACTTCAAGATGAAGGAATGTATACAGACTCAGAAGAAAAAGGTAAATATGGACCATACAAACAAAGCTTAAGAAAAGAAATATACCAAGCATATGCGAAATACATGATAGAGCAAGGAAAAGCATATCCATGTTTTTGTACACAAGAAGAAGTAGACGAAATGCGTAAAAAGCAAGAAGAAGCAAAAGTAAGACCAGGCTATTATGGTGTATGGGCAAAATGTAGAAATCATACAATAGAAGAAATGGCAGAGAAAATAAAAAATGGAGAACCATATATAATAAGATTTAAGTCACCAGGAAGAGAAGATAGAAAAATAAAGCATAAAGATGTAATAAAAGGAAATGTCGATTTCCCAGAGAACGACCAAGACATAGTAATAATAAAAGCAGATGGACTACCAACATATCATTTTGCACATGCAGTTGATGACCATTTAATGAGGACAACACATGTAATAAGAAGTGATGAATGGTTATCATCAGTTCCATTACATTTACAATTATTTCATGAAATGGGATTTAAAGCGCCAAAATATGCACATATATCACCAATTATGAAAAATGATAATGGAGGAAAACGTAAATTAAGTAAAAGAAAAGACCCAGAAGCGGCAGTATCATATTATAAAAAAGAAGGAATACCATCAACAGCAGTAAAAGAATACTTATTAAATATAGCTAATTCAACATTTGAAAATTGGAGAAGAGCAAATCCAGATAAAAAGATGGAAGAATTTGAATTTCAACTAAATAAAATGAGTGTAAGTGGAGCATTATTTGATATGGTAAAATTACTTGATATAGGAAAAACAGTAATATCAAAAATGACTGCAGGAGATGTATATAAAGAAGCACTTATATGGGCAAAGGAATATGATACAGAATTGGAAGAAATGCTAGAAAATAAAGAATATGCATTAAAGGTATTTGGGATAGAAAGAGGAAATAAGAAACCTAGAAAAGATATTGCTAAATGGTCAGATGTAAAAGAAAATATAGGATACATGTATGATGAAAAATTTTACAATAAAGAGCAAGAATATCCATATCAACCAGCAATAGATAACAAAGAAGATATTGAAAAGATTTTAAAATTATATATTGAAAAATACTATAATGAAAATGATAATAAACAAGAATGGTTTGATAAGATAAAGGCATTAGCTATAGAACTAGGGTATGCAGGAGAAGTAAAAGAATTTAAAGCAAACCCAGAAAAGTACAAAGCACATGTAGGTGATGTTAGTACAGTAATTAGAGTAGCATTAACATCAAGAACAAATACACCAGACATGTATGAAATAATGCAAGTATTGGGAAAAGAAAAAATTACAAAACGTTTAGAAAAAGCAATAGAGAAATTAAAATAAAAAACTGTTGTACCTAATAAAAATGAGGAGGCAACAATATGGAATATAATAAAGGAGATATAGTTAAAACTAAAAAGCCACATCCATGTGGAAGCAAACAATGGGAAATACTTAGAATAGGAGTAGACTTTAAATTAAAATGTCAAGGATGTGGACATGTTGTTATACTAGAAAGACCAAAAGCATTAAAGATAATCACAAAAAAGATAGAGGAACAAAAATAAAAAAAGATAACTGAAATATTGGAATTTCAGTTATCTTTTTTTTATTTTATATATTCTTCAATAATATTCCAAACATCATCACTATATACTTTTCTTTCAGAAGAAAATGGAATAGACACAATATCTCCCATTGGGTTAAGTTGCTTTTGAATATTTTTAACATAATCTAAAACTTTAGTTTTTGCAATTTTATCAGCCTTATTAGCTAAGATAATGAATGGAAGTCCACTTCTAATAATGTAGTCATACATTAAGAAATCATTAGAAGTAGGGTCATGTCTAATATCAACTAGGAATATAATAAGACGAATTTCTTCTCTTTTTGACAAATAATCTTCTATAAATTCTCCAACCTTTAGTTGTTCTTTTTTTGACATTTTACTATATCCATATCCTGGCAAATCTACAAAATAAAACAAATCATCTATATTATAAAAGTTAAGCTGGCGAGTTTTTCCAGGTTCACTGCTTGTACGAGCTAAGCTTTTTCTATTAATCATAGTATTTACAAAACTAGATTTACCAACATTAGATTTACCTACTAAAACAACTTCAGGCAAATGGTTTGTAGGATATTGCTTGCTACTCACTGCTGAAACTTCAAATTTTGGGTTTTTTACAATCATATTATACCTCCAACAAATTTTAATTAAGTAATTATTACTTTACAGGTATTAATTTTTCTTTACCACCCATATAGTGCCTTAAAACTATAGGAATATTAACACTTCCATCTTCATTATAGTTACATTCAAGTAAAGCAATTAAGGCTCTAGGAGTTGCTAAAACAGTGTTATTTAAGGTATGAACAAATTTATTTCCATCTTTAGATTTATATCTAATACCTAAACGTCTTGCTTGAGCATCACCCAATGTAGAACAAGAGCAAACTTCAAAATATTTCTGTTGACGAGGACTCCAAGCCTCAATATCACAAGATTTTACTTTTAAATCAGCCATATCACCACTACAACAATCAAGTTGTCTAACAGGGATGTTTAAACTTCTAAATAACTCAACAGATAATTTCCACATTTTATTATACCAATCCATAGAATCTTCTGGCTTGCATAGTACAATCATTTCTTGTTTTTCAAATTGGTGAACTCTATATAAACCTCTTTCCTCAAGTCCATGTGAACCAATTTCTTTCCTAAAACAAGGTGAATAAGATGTTAAAGAAATAGGAAGTTGGGCTTCATCAACAATTTGACCTTGGAATTTACCTATCATACTATGTTCAGAAGTTCCAATTAAATATAAATCTTCTCCTTCAATTTTGTACATCATGGCTTCCATTTCATCAAAAGACATAACTCCATTAACAACATTGCTTCTAATCATAAATGGAGGTATACAATAAGTGAATCCATTATTAATCATAAAGTCTCGTGCATATGCAAGCATTGCTTCATGTAATCTTGCTACATCTCCAACTAAGTAATAAAAGCCTTCTCCACTTGTACGACCTGCACTTTCTTTATCTAAACCATTAAATTTAGCTATTATATCAGCATGATGTGGGATTTCATAATTTGGAGCAATTGGGTCTCCCAATCTTTGAACTTCTACATTTTCACTATCATCTTTTCCAATAGGAACAGATGAATCAATTATATTAGGGATTTTCATCATTCTTTCTCTAATTTCATCTGAGTACTTTTTTTCAAGTTCTTCATTTTCTAAAAGCGCATCATTTATTTTTTGAACTTCTTCCTTAACTTTATCAGCTTCATCTTTTTTACCAGCTCTAATAAGAGTGCCAACTTGTTCGCTTAGTTTTTTCTTTTCAGCTCTTAAATTATCACCATTAAGTTTTGCTTGACGATTCTTAACATCTAAATCAAGGACTTCATCAACTAAAGCTTGTTTATGGTCTTGAAATTTTTTTCTCATATTTTCTTTTACCATTTCAGGATTTTCTCTTATCAATTTTATATCTATCATATATATTTCCTTTCTATATAAAAATTGTGCTTGATTTTTTATGGTAATATTATATAATAAAATCCTAGAAAGAGCAATAAAAAACGAACAATTTGTAAATAATAGATAAAAAGGAGTTTTAGATATGGAATTATTTTTTGAAATTATCCAGTTTATATTTTTCTCAGGACTTATAGTATTAATATCTAAATATATATTGGTTAAAACTTTAAGGAATTTAGCAGAAAACTTAAATTTAAAACCAAAAACAGTTGGAGATATAGCTGGAATAGCTACTTCAATTCCAGAACTTTTAACAATAAGTATATCAAGTTTTAATGGATTAATAAGTGCTAGTATATATAATGTCCTAAGTTCCAATGTTATAAATTTAATACAATATTATACATCAATATTGTTAAATAAAAATAGAAAAGCATTTAAAAATAAAGCAATAAAGGTGGATGTGGTCTTAGTATGTTTAACTATAATAATACCAATATTATTTCTTGTATTTAAAAGTGAATTAAAAATAGAAATGGTACCAATATTGATATTATTATATTTTGGCTTTAAAAAGATAAACGATAATGTTCATAAATTGTATTTAAAAATGGAAGATGCTGAAATTGAAGAGGAGCGAAAAAAAGATGATAGGTGGGAAATTGGTAATAAAAGGAAAGTAGGAAAAAATGTTTTTATTTTAATATTAAGTGGGATATTACTATTTTTTATAGGTAACTTGTTAGGAAATAATTTAGAAAACTTATGTAATAAATTTGATATACCAGAAGTTGTGATTGGAATTATTCTAGGATTTATTACAAGTTTACCAGAATTAATAACTTTTTTTGAATCACAAAAACATCACAAGAATTCAAAAAGTGATATGTTAGGAGTAGTAGAAGCAACTAATAATTTGCTAATGTCTAATATATTAAATTTATTTATTATCCAGTCTATAGGTGTAATAATTTTTTCAATATTTTATGGATAAAATTTTTAAACTTGCATACAATAATAGAAAAATATGTAAAAGGAGCGTTGTATGCAAGAGGAGTTTTTATTAGAAAGAATGATAAGGGGAAAAACAGAAGAGGAACAAAGAATAGAATTAATGCAAACAATTATGGACACAAAAGAAAAACTTAAAATAGCTATAAGTAATTTTGAATATGCAGAAGATGAACTAATAGATTACTATATTTATCAGATGAAAGCCAATCAAGCTAAATTAGATTACTTAATCAAATTGGCTAAAAGTAAAGGTATTGCATTAAATAGAATAAATGAGTTGAAAATGAGAACATATAGAAAAAACAATATGGCTGTGTAAATTTAAAAAAGTGGAATTCCACTTTTTTTCTTTAAGTAAAGAATATTTGTCCAATACAACACATAAAGATATTAATAAATAATTAGTATTTTTAGAGGTGAGGTATGAATTTGAATACATTGATATTTATATCTTGTATATGCATGTTGTTTATAATTGGTAAAATATTTATAGTACCAATAAAGTGGATTTTAAAATTGATTTTTAACTCAATATTAGGAGGAATATTAATATGCATTATTAATTGGATAGGGGGAATATGGGGATTCCATATAGGTCTAAATATATATACATCTGTACTTGTGCGGAATATTGGGAATTCCAGGAGCAATATGCTTAATTGTGATGAAAATAATTTTATAATTATAAAACAGAAGTTGCATGAAAAGTATTTTAAAAGGTTAAAAACTTAATCATACAACTTCTGTTTTAATATACTAAACTTCTCTATTAAAGTTTCCATTAGTAAAATCAGTGCCCTCAATTTTTTTACCTGTTTTTACAGTATTAATAATATCATTGATTTCAGAAATTGATTCATCTAAAAAATCAAGTCTTATATTGTTAATATTAATATCACTATAATCAATAGAAGTTGTTTTACTATTGTAAATAGTAGAAACAGTTTCTATATTGTCAGGAATTACTCTAAATAAAAATCCTAGTCTATCTTTTAAGAAATACTTATTTGAGGACATACACCTTTTATAACAAGAAGAATAACATTTATTTGTTTTTCCTAGTAAACAATAATTTGAATTCATCAAAGGTGTTTTCCCATATACAATTAATTCTGTATTTTTATTAGAATATAAATTTTGCAAGTCAAATTTATTTAGTTCTGGAGAAAGTGTTATAGTATTAACATTTAGTTCACAAATTGTTAAATCATTGTAGATATTTAAAGTGTAATTCGCAACAAAATCATATTTGTCAATATAATTTTTTAACATTTCAAAGTTACTCATGTTAGAAACAATAAAGCCCTTAACATTGTAAATATCTAAGATAGAAGTTAAATTGTTTTTTATTAAAGTTCTATAATTATTTCTCATAATTGTAGGCATATAGATATATACATTAAAATTCTCACATAAAGATTTTAAACATATAGAGTAATCTTTTAGTATAAAATATTTAAGGGGAATATATATATTGTTAACATTTTGTAGAGAATTATAATCTAAATTTACATCAAGTATATTTAACAAAATAGAAATTTTTGGTGAAGCAGAAATGGTGTTATTTACTCTGTTTGGAGTATATTGAGGCAAGTTTTTAACTTCTCTCTTAAAACTATTTATAAGTTTTGCTTCATATAAACAAATAGCATTTCTTCTAAGTTCATTTAAAGAACTTATACTTGATATATACAATCCATCATCTAACTCTATGTTAAATTCCTTAAAAACAAAAGGGGTATTATTGGTTTTTGAGAATTGACTTATGATTCTTTCCTTTGTAATAGGAGAATTAATAGCTTGTTCAGGAATAATATCTGAGATGATATCTATTTTTATATTATCTGTATCAGAAATGCAAACTGAGATAGGCATATTTTTTCTAATAGATATGTTACATACTAATTCTCTTTTTCTACAATCTTTATCAATACTTTCTATAACAGAGGCTGAAAGTAATTTGTCAGATGTTTTATAAATTTTATTACCAACATAAATATTTCCTTTCATTCTACCAATTTTAACTTTGTCGCCAGGATTTGCTTGCTTAATATTTTTATTATTAATCATTAATTCTGAAATTGTATATGTAGAATTTTCATAATTTTTATTTTCAACTGTAATTTTATCTCCAATTCTTAAAATCTCATTAGTTGTAAAAGAAATGTATCCATGATTAGAATTAAAATTACTAACAGTTCCAACAAATAATCCCATATTGTTAGGCTTTTGTGGATAAACTAAATTTGAATTAGAATCTGGATTCAAATGTCCAGATGAAAAACCACCACGGTTAAAAACTTGGAGTAATTCTTTTTTATCATATTCATTAACTTCAAATGTTTCTTTATTAATACACAAGTCCAAATATTTTCTATAAATTCTAGTTACAGTTGCAACATATTCAGGTGTTTTCATTCTACCCTCAATTTTTAAACAAGAAACACCAGCTTTTACTAATTGAGGAAGATAATCTAGCCCATATAAATCACGAGGACTTAAGAGAAAGCCTTTATCTATAGAAGTTCCATTTTCTTGTAATTCATATGGTAGCCTACAAGGTTGAGCACATTTTCCACGATTTCCAGAACGACCACCAACCATACTAGAAAATAAACATTGACCTGAATAAGAAATACATAAAGCACCATGTACAAAAACTTCAATTTCAATATTAGAATTTTTACAAATATATTCAATTTCTTCAATACTAAGTTCTCGAGAAAGAACAACACGAGAAAACCCTAAATTCTGTAATTCTAAGACGCCTTCCAAATTATGTACACCCATTTGAGTACTCCCATGTATTTTAATACCAGGAAAGTTCTTAATCAAAAATCTAGCAAGACCTAAATCTTGAACAATTATAGCATCTATTCCCAATTGATAAGCTTTTTGTGCAAGCTGGATTGCTTCATTTAATTCAGAATTTTTTATGAGAGTATTTAATGTTAAATTTGTTTTAACTCCATGGATTTTTGCATAATTAATAGCATTTTCCAAAGAAAGTTCATCAAAATTAGAAGCAAAAGCTCTTGCACTAAACATACTATAGCCAAAATAAACTGTGTCTGCGCCATTTTGTACAGCGGCTTTTAAACATTCAAAATCACCAACTGGTGAAAGTAATTCAATCATAATATTTCTCCTTTGTACACATTATAACATGGTTTTACAATTTGAGCAATTTATTAAGACATGTCATAGAAATGTAATGAAAATGTAATATAAAATATACTGTCTAAGGTTGACTTAAAATGGGGTAAAATGATATACTAATGTCGACATAAGATGAAAAAATAACCAAAATTAACAAAAAAAGTAGATAAGCAAATAAAAAGACTAAAGAGGTGTAAAAAATGAAAAAAATAATAAAAAAGATAATAATAATATTTATATTAATAACATTAAATATAATTTTGAATTTATTATACAATGGCAAGGTGTTTGCTATAAGTCAAACAACGACAACAGATATAAATTCAATCAATTCAAGCCAATATCCACAAATAAAAGAAGTATTGCAAAAATTGAAATCAGAACATCCAAACTGGAAATTTAAAATATTATATACAGACATTGAATGGAAAGATGCAATTGCAAATGAATATGTTGGTCATGGAGGCTCACCAAGAAACTTAGTAACAGCAAAAAATGATAGTAAATATGGAGGAGAATGGATATGCCAAGTATGTGGTAAAAATAAATTATATGATAATGAAAGTTGGAGATGTGCTTCAGAAAAAGCAATTGCATATATGATGGACCCAAGAAATTCAACAAATTACACAGACATATTTCAATTTATGGAATTATCATATACTGAATGTAATATAAATACAATAAACAAGATGGTACAAAATACATTTTTAAATAATAGTTCATACATAAATACAATAATAGAGGCAGGGAAAAAATATAATGTAAATGCATACTACTTAATAGCAAGAATGTTGCAAGAACAAGGAAATTCAGGGTCAGTATTATCATCAGGAAAAGGATACAATGGTCAATATGTAGGATATTATAATGTATTCAATATAGGAGCAAGTGGGAATGGAAAAGAAACAGTAATATTAAATGGACTGAAAAAAGCCAAGTCAAAAGGTTGGACAACATTAGAGAAATCTATAATTGGAGGAACAGAAATAATTGCAGAAAGTTATATAGCAAAAGGACAAAACACACTATACTTTCAAAAATTTGATGTAGAATATTCAGACAAAGAACTATATTGGCACCAATATATGCAAAATATTTTAGCTGCACAATCAGAAGGAGCGACATTAAGGAAAACATTTGAAAGTGTTGGAGCAGCAGATAGAGACTATACATTTATAATTCCACTATATAAAAATATGCCAACAAGTGCAAGTGGCAGACCATCAACTTCATCAAGCAATATACCTACAACTACAGAACTTGTTAGAGTAAATGTAAATAGTTCATTAATTTTAAGAGATGCAGCTAATAAATCAGCAAAAAAGGTAGGAAATATTTATAAAGATGAAATAGTTACAAGATTAGAGAAAGCCACAAGTAAAGTAGATGGAACATATTGGGACTATATTATGAAAGCAGATGGAACAAAAGGATATGCAGCAAGACAGACATATGACCATGAAACAACATACAAATTATATCTGGTTCCAGTAGAAAATGAAAAACCAACACAACCAGAAGGGTCAAATAACAAAGTAGAGATAGATAATGGAAATACAATAATAAGAGCAGTTCCAGATGCAGAAATAAAAGACTTAAGTTCAATAATTAAAGGAAACATAGTTGTAAAAAATCAAAGAGGAGAAGTTATAGCAAATAACAATAAGCTTTCAACAGGATGTGTAGTAAATGACACTTATTTTGTTTCAGTTTTAGGGGATATTAATGGAGATGGAAAAGTAGACACAGCAGATTTACTTGCAATTCAAAAACATTTATTAAAAATTGCTACAATACAAGGAAGTGCTAGTACAAGTGCAGCAGATATAAATAATGATTCAAAAATAGATACAGCAGATTTACTTGCAATTCAAAAGAAATTGTTAAATATTTCAAACATACAGTTATAGGCAATGAAAGGAGAACATATGAAATCAACAACACATAAAATTTTATACATAAGTATACTAACATTTTGCTTTTTGTTTTTAAAACATATTGATGTTCAGGCAGCAAGTGCATCATTATCAGCAACAGACACAGAAGTGACAGAAGGACAGAAAGTAACAGTAACAGCAAATGTTACAGCAGGAGCATGGAATTTAAAATTATCAGGAGCAGGTAAAAGTGAAACTATATATGGATATACACAAACAAATGCTAATTCATCTGATAGTAAATCAATAACATTTACAGCTGGTGCGCCAGGTACTACATACAATTTCACACTAACAGGAGACATGACAGACATTAGTGCTAGTAGTTCAGAAGCAGTAAATAAATCTATTAAAATAACAGTTAAGTCTAGTTCAACAAATACTCCATCAAATCCAGACAATTCGGGTAATACTGGAAATACAGGAGAAACAACAGCAAAATCATCAGAAGCTAGATTAAAAACTTTAGGAATAACTCCAAATGATTTTAGTGGATT
Organism: Clostridia bacterium; assembly: GCA_022790575.1. Taxonomy (GTDB): domain Bacteria; phylum Bacillota; class Clostridia; order TANB77; family CAG-508; genus CAG-269. The sequence goes on from JAAVXM010000024.1 coordinate 11,513, forward strand.
TAAAAAAGACCAAACACAATACACACATGAAGTACCAAATCAGGTAAGCAAAGTAACAGTATATGCTAAACCAGTTAGTTCTAAAGCAAAAGTTACAGGGACAGGTAGTGTAACATTAAAAGAAGGAAATAATACAATAAATGTTACTGTAACAGCTGAAAATGGAGCAAAAAAGACTTATACAATTAATATTAAGAGACTAGCAGCAACAGATACAACACCAAATGAAAATAATTCTCAAGCAAACTTAAAGAATTTAGGAATAAGACCAACAAATTATGACTTTAAAGGATTTAATAAAAATACTACAACATACAATGTAAATGTTCCAAGTACATTAGAAGAAATTGAGGTGTATGCAGAAGCAGAAGATGCAAATGCCAAAATAACAGGAATAGGAAAAGTAACACTAAAAGATGGAAAAAATGAGATAAAGGTAGGAGTAACATCAGCTGATGGAAAAGTAAAAAAGACATACACAATAAATGTAACAAGAAGTGAAGAGCCAACAACAAGTGTAGATGATGAAGGAACAGATGGTACAGAAAATAAAGTATTTGGACTAAGTATTTTAAACATAAAAGAACTCAGTTTAAATCCAGAATTTGAGCCAGAAATTTATGAATATAAAATAGAATTAACATCTGATTTAAGTTCATTAGAAATAGAGGCAAAATCTGATGATACAGATGCTACAATAGAGATAATAGGTAATGAAAACCTTCAAGAAGGAGAAAATACAATAACAATATTGGTAAAGAATGTAGACACAGATGAATATGCTACATACCAAATTATTGTAAACAAAAACACTCAAGATTCAGCTATTGCTGGAAAAGTTGACTGGTTAAAGCCAAATACGTGGGGAACAAAAGAATGGATAATATTTGGTGTTGCAGTGTTTTTAATTGTAGTAATAACAATAGCAGTTATATTAAAAATAAGATTAAGAAAAAGTAAAGAAGAAGACCTAGATTTACCAGGTTCAGAAGAACTAGATAGAGCATTATTAGAACATCAAGAACTTGCAGACAATGGAGCATATGAAGACATGCAAGAAAATCAAAAATATTATGATAATAAATATGTAGATTATGATAATAAGGAAGAATTCCAAGACAGCAATAATGCCCTATATCCAAAATATGGATATAATGAAGAAGAAAAGATACAATATGATAAAGATGATGATTATTCAAAATATAATTTTGATAATGGATACAATACAAAAGAGGAAATAGGAACATATCAAGATTATGATGATGAAGTAGATGAAGCAGAAGGTTTTTTCACTAGGAAAAATAAAGGAAAAGGCAAACATTTTTAATGGTAAGGAATATATATAAAAGTGTTTCTTGATATTTTATGTAAAATATGCTATAATGGAAATATGGTAAAAGTAGATGACGCTTATGCGTTGTCATCACCACACATTAAATAATGGAGGTTTCATAATGGCTATTTACATGAGAGGAACAGGGGCTAAAGCCAGAAGAGAAGCGGCAGAGAAAGTTAGAGCAGAAGTTATGACCAAAGTCAATGAAGTAAACACGCTTAGTGAGGATAATATCCTGAGGATGGCAGATGAATACTTCAACCGGACTCTGGAAATGTTCAGAAAGTTTTCTGCACACGTTACCTCTAATGAGGTCAGCATCATTTACCAAGAGGGGTTTGCAGGAAAGCTAAGCATAAGTGTGGCCCCCTGGGAAGAGTTAGTGGACCGGGAAGACATCGACATGAAATTGGGATACACCAATGAAGATTTTATCATTGATGTATTCAAGAAGGTGAAAGAATATTTTGACGAGTTGGATGGCTTTAGAGCCGATATTCAACAGGTTGAAGTTCTTGAGACCTTCTTTGAAAAGAAGATGGCTTGGACCGTCACTGTCACAATGGCTATGAATTAAACTTAAAGCCATTAAGCATGGAGTGGTATCTTATTTATAAGATACCCTCTATTTATGCCACTATAGCTCAGTTGGTAGAGCGATGGATTCGTAACCCATAGGTCAGCAGTTCGATTCTGCTTAGTGGCTCCACGTAAAAGTAGCTGTATCTAAGGATACAACTACTTTTTTGATTTTTCTAATTTTAGTCTATTTGGTCTTATTTATATTATTTTTCTATCTTGTAGTGTGTCAAAAGGTGTGTCAAATTTAATTTAAAAAATTATTCACTTTTTCTATAGCAAGTGAATTTTGATTTTTATCTAAATGTGTATAAATATCTAATAAAACACGTACATCTTTATGACCCGTCCATTTTTGAGCCTGCTTTACATCTATTCCTGCTTCATGTAATATAGAAGCAAATGTATGTCTTGTTTGGTGTAATGTTATAGAATAGTTATTAGTCTCATTTGAATGTTTATTAAGTTCTTTATTTAAAAATGTATTTATAGACTGTAGTTTTCTTTTTAGAGAAACAGCTGTCATAGGCTTTCCAGACTTAGTTGTAAAAATATATTCGTGTTTGTTTTTGATAAAAACTTTTAAATCTTCATATATAACATTAAAAATAGGAACATACCTTGTTTCTTCATTTTTGGTAGATTTTATTACTGGTTGATTGTGTGGAAATTTTGCAGCCTTGTTTATTTTTATTACTTTATTATCTAGGTCAATATCTTGTTTTGTCAGTGCTGTAATTTCTCCACGTCTTAGACCTGTATATATAAGGAAAATAACCATAAAGATATTTTCATCTTTATGACAATGGAGTTTAAGGCAATCTATAATTTCTTTTGAAATAACTGTTTTTTCTGCTGATTTATGCTTTTTTATCTTAATACTTTTAGCAACATTCTTGTAAATTAAATCATTATCAATAGCACTTTCAAGGATAGCTTTTATTAGTATTAAAACTTCATTTTTTGTTTTAGTCAAACCTTTTTCGTCCATCACTTGGAGTAAATCAACAATATCTATTTGTTTTATTTTTTCTAATTTTATCTTACCTATTTTGGGGTAAACATGAATTTCTAACTTTCTACTATATTCCATTTTTGTAGTATCTTGAATATCTATCTTATATAAATTTAACCATTTTTGAGACCATGTTTCAAATGTATATGAATTTGTTTTTAAGTTGTTTTCACTTTGTTTTTGTTTCATAAATAAATATTTATCAACAACTTCTTCATGAGAATGTCCATAAATTGGTGTGATTTTACCATTAATTGAAATTCGTTTCATATATCTACCATCTTTTCTTTTTGTAGTAGTGATATTTGTATAAATACTATTTGCCATATAAAAACCCCCGTTTGTTTTATTAATAAAATTTTAAGCATTATATATTAATGCCTCTTTTGTAAAATCTCCATATTTACTTATATAAAAATTAATTGCTTTCTCCATATATTCAACTGTGACATCAAAATAATCTGCTAGAGTATAAATATCATTAAATCCGATGTACAATTGCTGATTTTAGCTTTTCAAAAGGAATTAATACATTGTAAGACCATTTTTTTGCTTTTCGCTCTTGCTTAGATATAATTTGTAAGTTTTGACAATATGGGGAATAGGTAGCGTCATAATAATAATGACCGTAGTTCCTCAGCTAAAGTTTCTTTTTCTTCTATATACGTACCTATCTCATCATAATTTAGAGCTATAATATTTAGTCTATCAATATTTATAAATGCACCATTAGCATTTTCCATATACCAATCATATATTTTAATATTTTCTCTTTCAGCTAAATTATATAAATCTTCTAAATTCATATCTATTTACCTTCTTTATCCTTCTTATTATCTTTTAGAACAATCTTAATAAGTTCTGCTAATTGTTCTCTTTGTTTATCTGTAGGCGGATTATAATCCTTCATACTAAACCCTATCTTAGCAAGTCCTAAAGGGTCTTCTTGTTGTTCTGGATTGCGTATATCAGATTTGCCAAGTAGATAGTCTATTGATACACCAAAATAATCAGCAAGAGTTGCTAATGTTTCAGTATTCATATCTCTTTCACCAGTTTCATAAAAGCCTACCGTTCTTTCGCTTTTATTTATAATCTTTGCAATATCAGATTGCAAAAGACTTTTTTCAATTCTTAATTCTTTTAGTCTATTCAAAAAACAATCATCCTTTCAATATAATATAGTTATTATATAACAAATTGTACGATATGTAAAGATAAAAAGAACAAATTGTACAAAAATTCTTTGCTAGAGTATCAATGGTTTTCAAGAATTGTAAAAATATTTTAAAAAAAACTATTGACAAAGAACATATTGTACTGTATAATGCAAACATAACAAAGAACAATATGTACGAAAGGAGTGAAAGATGAAAGAATATACATTTAAAGAATTAAGACTGAAAAATAATTTGACACAAGAACAAGTTGCAAATAAGTCGGGGTTTTCAAAAGATTATATTTCGATGATAGAACGTGGGAAAAGAAATCCTAGTGATAAAGCAAAAGCTATATTTGCAAATATATTTAAAGTACCTATTGTACAAATTTTTTTAGCAGTTCAACGAACAATATGTACTAAAGAAAAATAAACAAGAATAGGAGGGAAGTATGAAAGAAATAAAAGAAAAAGAGCAATTAGAGGTAAAAAAGTCTATCGAAACATTTCCAACATACGAAATATTAGCAACATTTGAAATCAACGATGAAGAATATGCGATTTGCAAAAAAAGAGAAGTAAAGTGCGAAAACAAAACAACTAGACAAAATATCTAGTCGTTATCATAAATTATCTCAGGCGCTTGTTCAAAAATGGAGCAATGTTCACAACCAAATCTACATTCAGCAATTGAAAAAGATTTTTCCCAACGATTATGTGGTAGAGGCGCATACTTAATAGGGACAATAACATCTTTACTATCTTTTGAACAATGACCGAGGAATATTAAAAATTTTATAATCAGCCATAACTATAATCTCCTTTCAATAAGATAGGCAAATTATAGCATAGGTAGAGAAATAAGTAAATATTAAACCAAGAATAGGAAAGGAAGTGATGAAATTGCCAGCAACAAAATTACAACAAAGAGCAAGAACAAAGTATATAACAGTAAAAGAGTTTCAAGAGCAATATAGTTTAAGTAAAGCTCAAGCTTATAGGATTCTTGCAATGCCTGAAATGCAAGAAGCAAAAATAAAAGTGGGTGAAAAAGGTATAAGAATCGACTTAGATAGAGCATTTGAAATAATGCAACAAATCTTTGCATAGGAGGAAAACAAATGAAAAGGTTAAGAATAGTAGACAAGTTACAATTTATAAAAGCAACAAGTATAACAGTTTTAGTAATTATAGAGTTTATAACATTATTAAATAAAATACAAAGTTGTGGACTATTATGGTTCTTTACAACGTTAAGATAGGAAGGAGGGAAGAGAATGGAGATTTTTATATTAATATCAGAAGTAATTATACTTATTAACTTAATAATAGCAATTTTACTTGACAGAAAGACACAAAGATTAAATAACGCATTTATCGATAGCTTAGGAAAACAGGTTGTAACATTAGTTAGTCAATTAAATAATAGAGACCAGCTTATAAAAGACTTAACAGACAGTAAAGAAAAAGACCAAACTATAAAAAACTATCAAAAAGATTTAGAAATACTACTAAATAATGCAGAAGAATTAAGAAGTAAAATTGTAGACTTAGAAAACAATATTGAATTATTAGTGAACAACTCAGAAAATGACAAAATAAAAGAGTTAGTTAACGACTCACAATCAAACAACTAACTCAAAAAACACATAAATATATGATTTATGTATTTATTATATCAAAATTATAAAAAAAGTCAAGGAGGTACAAATGAATATTCGTGCATATATAAAAGAATTATTAAAAGAATATCGAAATAAGGAACAGAACAAAGTTGAGATAAATAATTTTATAATAGTGGAGGAAAACAATGGAACAGCTTGAAAATAGAATGATAATAGATGATGAAGAAAACAAAAAGATATATTGCAGATGTGAACAATGTGGAGAAGACATATATTATGGAGATGAAATTGTTATAGATGAATTAAGTGGAAATATAATGCATGATTATTGTAAAGATGAATATATTGATGATTTTATAGATAATAATTTCACAGAGACTATAGCAGAGGAGGAGTAGAGATGATAAACGCAGAAAATAAGTATTCAGAAATTTTAAAAAAGTATACCTTTGAACAATTAGTTTATGAAAGCGCAATACTAAAAAAAGAAAAGACAAATTCATATATAAAGGAAAAAGAGTTAGAAGAAGAATTCAAAAGGAGATTAGAAGAAAAAAAATAAAGATAATGGATTATTTAGATTTATTAGATATGGAGGAAATACCTTATGGAGAGTATGTTTAGGGATTTAAAAGCAAACGAAATTGATTGTAGAGTTTCACAAATAGACAATAAAAGCTTAACATTATTACTCTATAAAGATGCTCGTGTTGACATGGATATATTAGACGAAACAATAGGACCAAAGAATTGGCAAAGAATTCATTTAAGGGATAATGCAAATTGCATAATACAAATATGGGACGAAAGTAAAAAACAATGGGTATGTAAAGAAGATACAGGGACAGAGAGTTTTACAGAGAAAGCAAAGGGCTTAGCTAGTGATAGTTTTAAAAGAGCAGGATTTAATTGGGGAATAGGTAGAGAACTTTATACTGCACCATTTATATACATACCATTAAAAGACAAAGAGGGGCAAGATAATTTTGAACTAAAAGAAAAAAATGGTAAATATACTACATATACAAAATTTGAAGTAGAAAAAATCCAAATTACAGATAAAGAAATAACAGCATTAGCAATTAAAAATAACAAAGGTAAGAGAGTATTTGTATGGCAAAAACTAAAGCAGGAGGTAGAAAAGTAATGTGTAGTAATACAAATGGGTGTGATTGTCCAAATTCAACTTGTAAAGGTTGTTATTGGTACAGAAAAATGGAAAAGTAAATATTAGGAGGAAAATTTAAAATGGCAGAAATAGAAGAAAGTTTATTAAAAAGAAAAATAGATAGTTATTCAAGTAAGTTAAAAGATTTTCAAGCAGAAAATGAATTAACAGTAGAGATAACATTAAATGAATACAGGGAACTAATAGAAGAAACAGCAACAGCAGATTACAGAATAAAGAAAGCAGAAGAAAATAAATATACAAGAGAAGATGAAAATAAAAATCTTAAAAAAGAAAAACAAAAACTAGAAAAACAGTTATTTGAATATAGAAAACAATACGGAGAATTAATAGAGCCAAATAAAGACGAGGAGGAAGTATGAAAAGACTGTTAAAAGCAATATTAAAAGTGATTATGTTTATAACATTAATAATTATATTAAGTTTTATACTAGATTTAATAACAGCATTAGTAAGCTGGATAATACCAATATTAGCGATATTAGCTGTTATAGCCTTAGTACTGTTTTACTATTACGAAGACAAATATAAGGAGGGTAAATAATTGGAAGAAAAGTTAGCAAAATTAATTATGGCAATAAAAGAATTTTCAGAGAAATCAAGTATACATTATGCTGAAATAAGATATAGCGGTAGTTATAATGAATTAGAATTATATATAAGGGAAAAAGTAACACATGATTTTGTAGAGGAAAGAAAAATATATCTAAATTTTAGTGATTTAAATAATATTGATGAAATAATAGAATTTATAAATAAATATATAGAAAGGAATGAAGCTTATGAATAAAGTAGTGTTAATGGGTAGACTGACAGCAGACCCAGAAACTAAATATACACAAACTAATAACAAAATGGTAGTAAATTTTAAACTTGCAGTAAGTAGAAGATTTGCAAAAGAAGGAGAGAAACAAACAGACTTTATAGACATAACAGCTTGGAGTAAAACAGCAGAATTCATAAGCAAATATTTTAAAAAAGGGCAACAAGTAGGAATAATAGGTAGATTAGAACAAAAGGAATGGGAAAATGCAGAAGGAAAAAGACAAAGTAAAACACAAGTTGTAGCAGAAGAGGTGCACTTTGCTGATAGTAAAACAGCAGGACAAGCAGATACAAGTACTTTAGAGAGTTCAACACCAGTAAATACAAATAATGAATTTGAAGACACACTAGATGATTTACCATTCTAAAGCAACACAAGTTTTATGTGCAGACTGACGAAAAGCGAAAAGTCGAAGAAGAGTTACAGACAGCACTTCATAAGGTGTAGCCACTTGGTTGCGTTAATAAAAATAATTAGGAGGAAAAGAAAGTGAAAATAGAAATAAAAAATAGATATACAGGCTCAATATTATTTGAGTATGAAAAAGAAAATAATACTTTAAAAGATACTATTGAGTTGGCGATTAAGGAAGGAGCAGACTTAGGAGATGCAAACTTAGGAGGTGCATACTTAAGAGGTGCATACTTAGAAGGAGCAGACTTAGGAGGAGCATACTTAAGAGGAGCAGACTTAGGAGATGCAAACTTAAGAGGAGCATACTTAGGAGGAGCATACTTAAGAGGAGCAGACTTAGAAGGAGCAGACTTAGGAGGAGCATACTTAAGAGGAGCCTATATTTATATAACTGACAAGGAAATATGCACAGAAAATATAATCAAAGATTTTAAAACAAGAAATAATATACAAATTACAGAATGGTATATAAATAAAAATATAATTCCGACAAGATGGAACGCTTTTTGGAAATATGGACTAATTATATGTGACTGGAAGCTTGAAGATGAAGTAGAGAAAATGACATTATCTCAAGTATGTAAAGAATTAGGAAGAAAAATAGAGATTATTGAGGAGGAAAATTAAGTATGTTGAATAAGAATTTTAAAAATGAAAAAGGAAATGTAGTTTTAGGAGTTATTATAGGGATTGTAATTTTAATAGGAACATTAGTATTTGCAAGTATAACAACAGTTCCTACAGGGTATGTAGGAGTTAAAACAAGATTTGGACAAGTACAGGAAGAGACAATACAAGAAGGATTAAATTTTAAAGTGCCATTTATTGAAGGAATAGTAAGAATAGACTGTAGAACACAAAAAATTGAATATGATATGGAAGCAAGTTCAAGGGATTTACAAAAAATATCAAATATAAAAATAGCAGTAAATTATAGCGTAGATAAACAGGAAGCAAATATTTTATATAGAGAGATAGGAAAAGATTTTAAAGCTGTAATAATAGAACCAACAATATATGAAGCTATGAAATCAGCAATAGCAAATTATACAGCAGAGGAGTTAGTAACAAAGAGACAGGAAGTGTCTAATTTAGCACAAGAAACATTAACAAATAGATTAAAAGATAAAGGTATTAATATAACTTCATTAAGTATGACAGATTTAAGCTTTTCAGAAGAATTTGACCAAGCAATAGAGAAGAAACAAGTAGTAGAACAACAAACACAACAGGCAAAATACGAGTTAGAAAAAGCAAAGGTTGAAAATGAAAAAAGAATAGAAAATGCAAAGGCAGAAGCAGAAGTAATGAAACAACAAAACCAAGAAATAACAGATAAAACATTAGAACTTAAAAGGCTAGAAGTACAACAAAAAATGATAGAGAAGTGGAATGGTGAACTAAGTAAATATATGTTAGGAAATTCTATCCCATTGTTTAATTTGGGAGAGCAAAATGAAAAATAATTATAAAATACAAAAAGATTATGTGGAAATTTATATAAATTATAAAGATGAAACAGTAACAACAATAATTGATTTAAAAGATTTTGAAATCGCGAACTCGATAAAAACATCTTGGTGTATTAATGTTAAAAACAATAGGATAGATGGAGTTAGAACAAAGATACAAAAAGGAAATATAAGAAAGCAGATATGGCTACATAGATTAATTTTAGAATGTCCTACCGATAAAGTTGTTGACCATATTAATGGAAATACTTTAGATAATAGAAGAAGCAATCTTAGAATTATAACTCAAAGAGAAAACAGCACTAATTTGTCTCATCTAAACAAACATAGTTTAACAGGGTACACAAATATTTATTTTGAAAAAAATAGATACAGAGTAAGGATTAATGGAAGAAATCTTGGAAGTTATAAAACAAAAGAAGAGGCAATTACAGTAAGAAATGGTAATATTAAAAAAATTTTCCCATTAAGAAGACAATTACCAACGACAGTAACAGATAAAATAATGTCTATATTAAATAAATAAAATAGTTAATTAATACAACAGGGCTAAGACATAAGTTTTAGCCCTTATTTCACGAAAGGAGAAGGGTATAATGAACTATATAAAACAACTCAATGAATTTTATCCTACATTAGACTACAAACCGCTTAACGCTGAGGCTATCGCAATATATTTCTGTTTATTGCAGATAGCGAACAAAACGGGGTGGATTGACCAGTTTAGAGTAGCGAATAATGTTCTAATGAGTAAGTGTAATATAGATAAGCAAAAATTAACAAGAGCAAGAGAAAAATTGATTTCTCAAGGATACATAAAGTATATTAAAGGCAAAAATCAGCTTGAAGCCCCTATATATAGCATAGTTCAGTTGTATAGCGATACTCCGCTTAATACTCCAGATAATACGGCAGATGATACTCCACTTAATACTCCAGATGATACGGCAGGCAATACGGCAGATGATACCATAAATAAACAAAACAAAACAAAAGAATATATTGAACATTTTGAACTGATTTGGGAAAGATACCCCAATAAGCAAGGTAAAGCAAAAGCATTAGAGTATTATCTAGCTTGGATTAAAGGCAGAAAAATATCCACTATTACTAGAAAATTAACAGATAAGCAAATGTATTATGCTGTTATTAGATATGCAAAAGAATGTGAAGAAAACAAAATAGAACAGCAATTTATTAAGCATGGAGACACATTTTTTAATAAAGCAATACTTGATTATGTGGAGGAAGAGCGTGAATAAGTTTCAGGAAATAAAAAATATATTAAACAATCAAGAAGTAGTGCAGAAATATTTAGGATTGCCTGAAAAACATAAGTCTACTGGGAATTGGTATAAAAGTCCTTTTAGAAGTGAAAAAACTGCAAGCTTTTGTGTATCAAATAAGGGGATACATGACTTTGGAAGTAGTAAACATTATGACATTATTAGCTTTGTACAAGAGTATTTTAATATTACAGCTAAACAAGCACTAGAAATACTTTGTAGAGATTTTGGAATTAATATGCAAAATACTTATGAGACAAGTAAAATAACACAGATGTTAAAACAAAAAAGAGAAGAAGAAAGAGAAGCTAGAGAGACAGTTTTTAAATGGCACAATAAAGAACTTCAAAAGATATGTAATGAAATTCAAATTAATAGAAAATGCTTAAATATTTTTGAAAAACAAAGTGATTTTAAAGTATTGCATGTATTGTATGATGAACAAGCAAAATTAGAATATTATTTTGAAATCTTAGTAAATACAAATGAGCAACAAAAAATAGCTTTATATTTGGAGGGTAAAAATGACAGATGAAGAAAAGAGAAGCATATTGGGTAAAAGTATAGTACCAAACTTATATTATAGGTTAGATGATTATAAGTATGTTGATACATCTAAAGACAGAGTTTTATCAGGGATAAGAGAGTTAGATTACAATACAAAAGGGTTTGAAATGGGTTGTATAACAATTTGGACAGGGTTTACAAATGCAGGAAAAACAACAGTGATGACAATGCTAGCAAAAAAAACAATAGAACAAGGGGAAAGAATATTCTTCTTTAATGGAGAACAGACCAAAGAAGATTTTAAAAATAATTTGTATATTCAATCATCAGAGAAAAAAGATATAGTGAAGAAAATGTTTCGTAATAGTTGTGTAGAAGATGTATTTGTAAAACAAGAAAAAGCTGTATTACTTGATAAGCTATATGGAAACAAGATTTATATTTACAATAATGAAGCAAGTAGAAAAATAGAAAATTTACTGTATGCAATGGAGGAACTTAGAAGAACACAAAAAATAAGAGTTTTTTTCTTAGATAACTTTATGCAAATAGATATGAAGAGTGACAATATTTTTCAAGAGCAAACAGATATTATGGAAAAGTTAAGAACATTTGCAGTAAATAAAAAAGTACATATTCACTTAGTAGCACACCCACGAAAAATAGAGAGATTTCAAACAAGATTAAACTTATATGATATTGCTGGAAGCAGCAACATAGTTAATAAAGCTTATAATATAATTTCAATTCTAAGGGTAGATACAATAAAGCAAGATAGTAAAAGTCTTGAGAAATTACAAAAACAGTTATTGGAAGAAAGATATAATATAAATGAAGTTGATACAGTTTTAGAAATACTAAAAACAAAAGGGGAAAGATGTGGACTGGTAGGACTAAAGTATATTAAAGAATTAAAAACATATGTAGAAGCAGCTAAAATAAGTAGAGTAGAATATGAAAAAGAAATTTATAATAAGGGAGATGGATTACCTTGGTAGAATTAAAGCAAATAAAATGGGAATATAACAATACCTTAAACAGATATTACAACGGCTGTAATTATTTAACAAATAATCCAGAACAATTTGATAAATACATAGATGATGTAATGCAATTGAAGTCAAAAATAGATGAATTATTATATACAATAATGAATGAACAAGATGTAACAGAAGCAGAAGTTTTAGGAGGATTTTCATTAGTTTAATAAAAGAATAATAAAGATATTGAGGTGTTATCAAATGACAAATGAGGAAAGATTTAAGCAGAATATAAAGATTGCATATAAAATTGCATGGAAATATAGAAATACAGGGATTGAATTTGACGATTTAAAACAAATTTGCTTATTGGGACTATGGAAAGCAATATTAACTTATAAAATAGAAAAAGGAACAATTAGTACATATGCATATTCAGTAATAAAAAATGAAATAAATATATATATAAGAAAAAATAAAAAATATTTCAAAGATAAACATTTTGAAGAAGAAATAAAAGAAGGTATTACATTAGGAGATGCAATCAAAGATAGCACAAATGAAATAGAAGAAGTGGAAAAAAGAATAGATATTAAAGCTTCAATGAATTCATTACAAAAAGCAAATATGAAGAAAAAAGAAAAACAAGTAATGGAATTTTACTTAAAAGGATATATTCAACCAAAGATTGCAAAAAAAGTTGGATTATCACAGCCAAGTATAAGCGGAACGATAAAAAGGTTAAAAAAGTACATAAAAGGAGAAAAAAATGCCTAAATATCCAGAATTAACAAAAGAATGTAAAAAGGCGATAGAAAACAATACATGTTTTGGGTGTTCTAAACTAGAATTAGAACGGTTTTAGAGGACAACTTATATGTAAATACAATATGAAACAAAAAGAACAAATAGAAGACATTTCAATAATGCAAATAAAAATACAAAACACAATTATATAAGGAGTTGAAAAATAAGGAAATACAAACTTGAAATAGATAAAAGATTAATGGGCTTAAATGAATACACAAATCAAAATAGAAGGAATAGATATGCTGGAGCAAGTGCAAAGAAAAAAGAACAAGAATATATAATAGGGTGTATAAAAGAGCAGTTAGGTAATATTAAAATAAATAAGCCAGTAAAAGCATATTTTACTTGGATAGAAGAAAACAAAAGACGAGATTATGATAATATAGCTTTTGCTAAGAAATTTATATTAGATGCACTTGTACAAGTTGGAACATTAAAAAATGATAATAGAAAAATTATTACAGGATTTGAAGATAAGTTTGAATATGCTAATAAAAGCAAAGTATTAGTTGAACTAAAGGAGGAATTTTAATGAGTATAAACGTAGGAATCGATTTTAGTAAATTAAATATTATAGATTATATTGAAGAACTGAAAAAGAAAACGCAAATGAAAATATTTAAAGATGATAAAGGAATGTATAGTACATATATTCCTTGTTCAGAAGCAAAAGGAAATGGAGTTTATGCAGAAGCTAAGCCAAGTAAATTCATGGTACAACTACCAAAAGGCAGAGAATTGAAAAATAAAAGTATAATAATGTTAAAATCTGGATTTATAGCTAATACTAAGAAGAAAAAAGACGACAAATACAATTATTACGATAAGCTTATTATAAAAGATTATGACTTATTAGAAGAAGGTATAGATGAAGTGCAAAAGACAAAGCAACCAAAGCAAGAACCACAAGATAGTTTTGCATTTGATATAGGGCAAGATGAGTTGCCATTTTAGGAGGAAAGAAACAATGAAAAAATGTAAACATAAACATACAGAAATAACAAATGAAGAAGTTGGAGGTTATAATATTCCAGATGGTTGTACAACAGAATATGATGTGTATTGTAAAGATTGTAATACGATAATAGCACATTGGGCTTATGGAAGTTTTGATGACCCAGCAGATGTAATAAAATATCAAACAAAAGGAATAAAAAAAGTAAAGACTTGGCTTAGATATTACATTATAGACCAAATAAAGAATTACTTTATCAATAAAAAGATAGATAAGTTGTATAAGAAAAATGATGATGATTTACCATTTTAGGAGGGAGAAAGTATGAGTACATATATAAAAACGATTGAAGTATATAGATTAGGAGATGGCGAAATGCCAAAATGGTTACAAGATGCTATAACTCAAAAAATTATCATTTTTGAAAGAAAAAATATGATAGATACTGAAACATTTAAGGAATGTAAAAATGCAATAGTAGGAATAAAAAGAGCAGGTAACGATAAAGTTTATGACGTAGATAGTTATATTGTAAAAGATAGTTTTAAAAACTTAATAAAAGTAGTAGATGTTTATGATTTCGAACAAGAAGGCTATCAAAAAGCAAGGGACTAGCCTATGGCTAGAAAATAAGAAAGAGGTGGGAAGATGGAAAAAATAGAATTTATAGAAAAAATGATAAAAGAATATAAAACATTTGGAGATTTAGATAATCCAGAATTTGAAAACACAGAAAAGATATATCAAGTATTAGAGAATATATTAAAACGATACAAGGAAGCCTATGCAAAAGCAAACAATTACTTATATTTTAATGATAGTGCAGATTATGAAGTAGCATTATGGGAAGTAATAAGAAGTTTAAGACCAGACTTAGCAGAAAAATGGGACAATGGAGAAGATGCAAATTTAAAGTATATAAAGGAGGAATTTTAAGGGAAAAACAATATAAAGAAAGTTTGGAAACAAAGGACAAGAAAATAGTAGAACAGCAAAAGAAAGAAATGTTAGTAAAAGCAGGAGAGAAAAGCATATTAGAAGAATACAAAAAGGAATTGCCACAAAAGCTAGAAAATAGATTAAGTGAGATAGCGGAGCAATTACAAGGAAGAGAAGAAGTACAAGGGTTAAGCACAATAGAAATAAATGAGATACTAAGACCACATAACTTAATAGGACAACCTTTAAAATACACAGCAGAAGAATTAAACATAGTATTTGAATATTATAGACAAGCAATAGTAGCAATAAATAAAAAGGTAAAATACCCACCAAGTAAAGGAAGTTTCTGTGCATTTGCTGATATTTCTACAGCAACATACAATAATTATTTAAGGTCGCCAGATGAAAGCATACAAGAGGTAATATTAAGAATAAATGATTATTTGGTAGACAATATGCTTACTTCTGCACAGGTTGGAGATATAAAGGAAATAACATCAATATATAGAAGCAAGGCAGAATTTGGAATGGCAGAAGCAGTAGCACCACAAGAGATAGTACATAGAAGTGAAGTAGATACAAACAAGATAAGTGCTATGATACAGCAATTAAAACAAGGCAAGAGCCTTAAAACAATAGAATTAAAGGAACAAAAAGATGGAAGCTTTGGTGTAGAGGAGGAATAAAATGTTTAGCGAAGAAGAAACAAAGAAAATAATTGAATTTAATAAACTAGAAAAGCAATATGAAAAGTTATACGAAGAAGTTGGAACTATAATAGAAAAGAAATATAAAGACTTTGAATGTGGAGATAGAGTAGGAAACATAGTAAGTAAAGAAGAAATACCACAAACAGCACAGAAAAATAAAGATGGAACATATACTACATATCATCAAATAGGAGAGGATTGGGGAAATGGAATAGTATATTTACCATTAAATGATAAGTATGAAGATTTTGTAGAAATATATTATAGTACATAGATAATAGAGTTAGATAAAAAAGATTATAATGTGGAGGATTAATATGAGTGGAGTAAACTTAAAAGAAAGAGCATTTTGGGCTTTAAACAATACTAATATAGACTATATTAAAGAAATATTAAAAAGAGCAATACATCATATAGAAATGCAAGATAAACAAATTGAAACATTGAAAAGAAAAAACGATAGATTAGAAAGAAAATATTGGGAGATAAAGTTAAAAGAAAATGAATATAAGGTAGAGGAGTGATAAAGATGTTTGATGCAATAGATTTTAAATGGAATGATGAAGAAATGTATAAAGCAAATTATATGCAAGACCCTTTTAATATACTAACAAAAGAAAATTTAGACAAATTAGAGAAGTATTGTAAAAAAGCAATTCATTATGAGAGAAAAGATGGAATATTAGAACATCAAATAACACTAGACTTATTGTATAAATATGAAGAACAACAAGCAGAGATAGAAAAGAAAGATAAGATAATAGATGAAATGGCAAATAATATTTTGCAATTTAGAGCAGATACAATATTACCTACAGACATAGAAGGAATAAAAAGATTTTTTGAAAGAAAAATGGAGGAATAATACAAATGAGCAAATGTAAATTTTGTGGAGAAGAAATAAATCAGCCTAAACGAGGCAGAAAAAGAGAATATTGTAACAAAGAAGATTGCCTAAGACAAGCTAGAAACGAAGCTAATAGGAAATGGTATGCTAATAAAATGAATAAGGAACTAGCGGGAGTAAAACATAGAATAGTAAATAAAGAAGAAAAGAAAATACTTTATTCTAGTACAGATAAA
>JAAVXM010000025.1 GCA_022790575.1 Clostridia bacterium
AAATTCAAAACCTGCTATAAAATTTAGAACATGGGCAAATAAATTAATAAAAGAATATATGATAAAAGGATTTACATTAGATGATGATAGGTTTTTAAGAAGAAGCATATACATTTTTTAAGATAGTTCAAAACAAATTGCACTATGCTATTTCTGGATATACAGCAGCAGAACTCATTTATAATAGAGTGGATTCAAATAAAGAATATATGGGACTTACGAATTGGAAAAACAGTCCAGATGGTTTAATATATAAGTATGATGTAACAATAGCTAAAAATTATTTAAATGAAGAAGAATTGAAAAAATTAAATGATTTAACTAATTTCTTCATAGTATTTGCAGAAGATGAAGCAAGGGAAAGACATGTAATGACAATGCAAAATTGGATTGAAGCAACAGATGATTTATTAAAATTTAGAAGAAAAAAGATACTAGATAATGCAGGTCTATCATTAAATCCTAGTTTAATTAGATTATTTGTGTCTTCTAAGGACTGACCATATGGATTACTATATGATTTGCAATATGATGGAACAGCAGCATCTAATAAACATAATTTTCTAACTCCATATCCTTGATACATTTTCATATATCTTGTAACAATTGCGCCACCCATTGAAAATCCCAATAAATCAAAGTTCCATAAATTTAATGCATATATAACATAATATAAATCTGTTGCAAATTGATTATAATTGTATCCAGCACTTGTCACATCTGAGTTTCCAAACCCTCTTAAATCCATAGTAATAATTCTATAATTATTCTTTAATAGAACTGGAATCTGATACTCAAACATTTTGTGTGATAAAGGCCAACCATGAACTAATACAATTGTTTTTTCTCCATTTGGATTTAATTCATATACTGCTATTTTTGCATTATCATTTGAATTTATAAAAAACATGATATTTTCCTCCTATAATTTAATCTTATTATAGTGTATTCAAAATTGTTGTATTGGTTATTGAATAAAAATCTTTTTAAGACATAAAATAATTAAGGAGGAAATTATGGATAACACTATAATGAAATATCAAATAATCAGTACAATTTTTGTATTTATAGTAGGAACTCTATTACATTTTACATATGAATTGCTTGGCGAAAGCCAATTTGTAGCATCATTTTCAGCAGTAAATGAAAGTGTATGGGAACACTTAAAACTATTATTTTTTCCAATGTTACTAACTACTATAATTGGATATTTTTATATTGGAAAAAACATATCTAATTTTTTGTGCTCAAATACAATAGGGATACTTATATCTATAACATTCATAATTGTGTTTTTTTACACATATACAGGAATAATAGGGAAAAGTATAGTTTTTATTGATATAGCATCATTTTATGTAGCAGTAATGTTAGGAGAATATGTAACATACAGACTTTTAACAAGTAATTTTAGTTGTAATAATACAATAGCAATAATAGTTTTATCAATAGTACTAATTAGTTTTATTGTATTTACTTACTTTACGCCTAGATTGGGCATTTTTAAAGACCCAATATCAGGACAGTATGGAATTATAAAACATTAATTAAAATGTTATATTTATAATAATTTGGGCAAAATACTCTCAAGGAGAGTATTTTTTATGTTTAAGCCAGAAACAATTTATTATGAAAAAGATATTATTAATTATCCATTAGGAAAAGAACTAATGACAAAATATGAAGAAATTCCAAAAATCGAAATAGAAAATCACAACAATATTGAAGAAATGAGAAAGAAGTCAAATAAAGATTTTCCATATATGAAAAGAAACTTAATTATTGGAACAAGAAAAACACATAAATTTGTTCCAAACCATAAAACATCTGATTTTCTAGTCCCATATACATCTTCAGGTTGCACAGCATCATGTATGTATTGCTATCTTGTATGTAATTATAATAAATGTGCTTATTTACGTTTATTTGTGAATAGGGAGGAGATGTTAGAAAAAATAATAAGAACAGCAAATAAATCAGACAAAAAACTAGTGTTTGAGATTGGAAGCAATAGTGATTTGATTTTAGAAAACTCAATTACAGGGAATTTGAAGTGGACTATTGAAAATTTTAAGAATGTAGATAATGGATATTTAACTTTGCCAACAAAATTTGATATGGTAGATGATATTTTACCATTAAATCATAATGGTAAAGTTACAATACGTATAAGTGTAAACCCAAGTGAAATCATTAATAAGGTTGAGTTTGGAACATCAAGCTTATCTAATAGAATTCAGGCGATAAACAAATTAAAAGAAGCTGGTTATAATGTAGGAATTCTAATAGCACCTGTAATATTTGTAGATAACTGGAAAGAACTCTATTTAGAACTGATTAAAAAACTGGATTCAGAGTTATCTGAAAAGGTAAAAAAAGAAGTTTTTTTTGAAATAATATTTATGACATATAGTTATATTCATTCTAAAATAAACGAGGAAGCTTTTCCAAATGCTATAAATTTACTAGACAAAGACAAAATGACAGGGAGAGGTAGGGGGAAGTATTGGTATAAAAATGATGTTAGAGAAGAAGGAAGGAAATTCTTTATAGAAAATATGAATAAATTTTTTCCGCATAATACAATTGAATATATTGTTTAATATAATGGTACCCACATACTGTAATAACTATCATTCAACAGTATGTGGGATTTTTGGATATATATGTAATTCGAAAGTTGTTGGGTCTGAATCACTTTTTATAGCTTTTTCGTTTTTTAAATAAATAATCTTATAAAAAACACTTTTTAATAAAATATTTTTATCTCCAGCTGTATTTAATTCATTATATAAATCAACAATGCTTTCTAACTTGAGAACAAATGATTTTCTATTATTTTTGATTTCTAAATTCTTCTGCAAAAGTAATTTGTATTGTTCTAATTCAAATTCCAAATTTTGAATATTATCTTTTATAACTTTAGAACGATTAATAAACTCATCTTTACTATAAATATCATTTTCTAAAAAACTATATATTTTAGTAAGTTTGCTGTTCTCTTTTTGTATCTCTTTTGTAGTTGTTATAATTGATTCTTCAATCACTTTATTATTGTCATAATCTAAATTTTCTTTGAAATTATAGTCTATTTTATAATCCTCTAGCCATATTTTTAAAGCATCAATTATTTTTTCTTCTACAATATAAAGCTTAGAACTTATATTATTACATTTTGGATTAGAACATATTAATGTCGAAAATTTAGATTGTTTTGTATATGGTCTTCTTTGCATTGGTTTACCACATTTGCCACAAAAGACTAAGCCTGCTAATGGATTTTGAATTATGTTATTACATTTTACTTTTGGAGTATTTTGTTTTCTTTTTTCTTGGACTAAGTTCCAAGTTTTATCATCAATAATTGATTCATGCAATCCATTGTAAATCAAATAATTAGAGTTACGAGGTCTACTGATAACAACATGACCATTTTGTGTTTTCTTTTTTTGCTTTCTTCTATTCCAAACAATTTTTCCAATATAAGTAGGATTTGAAAGGATATCTTTAACTGTAGAAATTGTCCATTCTTTTGAAATTCTGGGCTTTAAATTCATTTTATTTAGTCTTCTAACAATTGAACCAATTGTAGTATTCTCAAAAGCATATAATCTAAAAATTTCTTTAACAATAGAGGCTTCATTTTGATTTATTGACAATGTATAACCTTTTGAGTCTGTTAGTTTTATTCTATTATAACCAAAGGGGGCAATGCTTCCAATGAATTTACCTTCAGAAACAGAAATTTCACGCCCTCTTTGTAGACGTCTATTTATTGTCTTGTATTCTCTTCTTGACATAAATAAGCCAAATTCAAAATATTCTTCGTCAAACTCATTATCAGGGTCATATGTTTTAACTGGTGTAATAATTTTGGTATGAGAGTATTTAAATGCTTTAGATACTATACCTTGGTCACTGGTATCACCACGTGCAAGTCTTTCTACCTCAACAACTAAAACACCAGTCCATTTTTCATTTTCAACATCTTTGAGAAGTTTTTGCATTTCCTTTCTTTCACTAATAGTCTCGCCACTCACAACTTCTCTATAGATTTTTCCAATAATTAAGTTTTTCTTTTCAGCTAGATTGGTTAAGATTTTTTCATGTCTTGCTAGGGTTTCATTTTCGCCATATTTTTCGGCTTCAATATCTTCTCGCGATTTTCTTAGATATATTGCATATAAATCACTTTTCACAACTTCTCCTTTCTTTTATTGATATTCAAGTTTACACCATTATGGAGTTGTTTATTAAATTAACAATAACAGTATTTATATATTCTTTTTGAGTAGTTATATCTTCTACTATACAATCATCATAAAACTTTATTTTTGTGTTTTCTAGAGTATGTTCTTCTAATACCATATATTTCACCTCTTTAAAATCTATGAAAAAAATACTTAATTTATACTGTGTTTTCTGTATATAATGGGGCTTGTTGAAAAATCAAGTAAAATGTTATATAATAAGAAAATCAAAAAATATAGAAAATAAAGAATAGGTTGATATTCATACAATAGTAATTAATAAAAAATGAAGATAGGGATGTAAAAAATGAGCGAAGATTGTACACTAATAATTATAAAAGGAGAAAATAAAACAGAAGAAGTAAAACAAATAGAATGGGATGGAGAGGAAAAAAAATACAAAATCAAATACTTAAACAGCAACAAAGTATATAAATACAAATATGAAGATGTTGATATTCAAAAATTTATAGAAAACATTAATATAGGAGACAACATTTTATGTTACAAAGATAAAATGATTGGAAATGTAAAAAAGGCAATCAGATATCAAGATTCTGTGAAAGTTATATATACAGATGGTAGTAATTCTATATTTTATAATGGGTATGAGATAACAGTAAAGAAAAGTTCAAGCAAAAAAGATATTATAGAAAAAGATATAATTGGTTATTATAAAGAGATTGCTAAATATGCCAAGATAAAAGATGAAAATAAAGCAAATTACAACTCAAATCGTACTTTTTTAGAAGAAGAGTATAGTAAATTAAACTATGTACCAGCTGATAGCGTGTTAGAGTGCTTTTTAAATAAGAAAAAGTTGTCAAAGCCAGAAATAGAAAAAGAAAAAATAATATATCCTTTTAGATTTAACCTAAGCCAAAAGGAAGCAATTAATAATGCATATAAAAGTAATATATCTATTATAGAAGGACCACCAGGAACTGGAAAAACACAAACCATTTTAAATATAATTGCAAATTTAGCTATAATGCAAAACAAGACTGTTGCAGTAGTGTCAAATAATAATGAAGCGGTAAAAAATGTAAAAGACAAATTAAAACAAGGTGGATATGAATTTATAATTGCAGATTTAGGGAATAAAGATAAAAGAAAGAAATTCTTTGAAGAACTCCCTCATCCCCAAATTGGAGGATTTAGTCTAGATATTAAAGAAAGAGATAAATTAGAAAAACAAATAGGAAGGTTAAATCGTATATTAGACAGCTTATTACAAAAAAAGAATAGACAAGCACAATTGGAGAAAGAAATCTATGAATATAAGTTAGAACAAGACTATTTTAATAAATATTATGAAAAACAAAATATTGCTGAAATCAATAAATTAAGTTTTTACAACAAAACAGATGATAGAATTATACAGTTTTTGTTAGATACTCAAATGTGGATTGATAATAAAGTTCAATTTGAATGGATGTATAAAATAAAGCTATTACTAAAATATGGAATTAAAGATTTAAAAGAACTAGACAAAAATATAATAGAAAATATTTTATTATTGCAAAAAGAATTTTATGAGATAAAGATACAAAATTTAGAGCAAGAACTTAAAGGAATAAACCATACATTAGATAAACATAAATTTGAAGAACTACAAGAAAAGCATCAAATAGCTTCTGAAAAGCTATTTAAGAATAAAATTCATGATAGATATATACACCTAAATAATGGAGAATTTACATATAAAAACTATCAATATAAAATAAAGAAATTCTTAAAATCATATCCTATAGTATTAAGTACAACATATTCACTAAGAAACAGTATTCCTCATGACTATATTTTTGACTATGTAATAATAGATGAGTCATCACAAGTAGACTTAACAACAGGGGTACTAGCAATTTCTTGTGCTAAAAATGCAATAATAGTAGGAGACACAAAACAACTTCCACAAATAGTTGACATGAAAATCCAAGAAAAAATATCTAATAGTGATATAGAACCATGTTATGACTATTTTCAAAATAACATATTATCATCTTTCCTAAAAATTTATGGTGACAAAATACCAAGAAAAGTGCTTAGAGAACATTATAGATGTCATCCTAAAATTATTGAATTTTGCAATAAGAGATACTATAATGGAGAATTAATTGCATTTGCAAATGATGAACATAATAGTATAAAAAAACCATTAGTTATATATTACACAGTAAAAGGAAATCATTTAAGAAAACTTACTGAAGGAGATATTAAAGGAACATATAATGCAAGAGAACTTGAAGTAATAAAAAAAGAAGTATTAGTTGATGAGAGAGTAAAAAACTTTAAGAATGAAGAGATAGGGATAACAACTCCATACAGGCTACAAGCAGATTTAATGCAAAATGTTGATGAAAATATACAGAGTGATACAATACATAAATTTCAAGGAAGAGAGAAGAAGCTGATGATATTATCAACCGTATTAGATAATAGTAAAAATGGTAAACAAGGACTTGGTTTTGTAGATGATGCCTGTATGGTAAATGTAGCTGTTTCTAGAGCAATTGACCAATTTGTCGTAGTGACAGATAATAAGTTATTTAATGAGTATGGAAAAGAAATAAAATCATTGCTAAAGTATATTAAATACAATGAAATGGATTCTGAAATTATTGAAAGCCAAATAGTTTCTGTATTTGATTTATTATATAAAGAGTACTCAAAAAAGCTAAATGGTTTATCTAAAAATTTGTTGCATAGAAGAAAATATAAAAGTGAAGATATAATGGATACAATTTTATATAATGAATTTTTAAAGGAGGATTATAGGGATTATAAATATACAGGCGAGTACTTATTGAGAGAGTTATTGAAAGATGTAGATAATTTAAATGACAATGAAAGACAATATATAAACAATAGAGCAAGTGTTGATTTTGTAATATTTAACAAGATGGATAATAAACCAGTTTTACTCATTGAAGTGGATGGTTTCCAATTTCATGCAAATAAACCAGAACAACTTGTAAAAGATGAAATGAAAAACAATATTGCAAGAAAAAATAATATTAAGCTTTTAAGGTTTGAAACTGGTGGAAAAGCTTATGACCAAAATTATATTATTAATGAGATTAGAAATGCATTGTTTTTGTAATTAACAAAATTTTAGAATGAAAAAATAATAAATGAGTTATTTGCAATAAAATAGCACAATTAATTGACTAACCTATATAATAATAGTATAATATAAAGGAAAGTTGCAGATAATATGCAAGTAATAAGGAGGAATAATATGCTATTAGAATTTAAAATGAAAAATTTTAAATCTTTTAAAGAAGAAATGGAATTTAAAATGATACCAACTACAATAAAAGATTTAGAATACAGCATAATAACAAGAAAGATTAAGGGGAAAGAAATAAAAGCATTATCTTCTGCAGTAATATATGGACCGAACTCATCTGGAAAGACCAATATAATTGGTGGAATGGCGGTTTTACGTTCTATAGTCTTAAATGGAAATATAAAAAATAAAGAAGACTCTAGTGAAACAAACATAGAATTAGATAAATTAGAATTAATACCAAATACTAAAAATAATGATAAAGAACCAGTACTATTTGAAATTAAATTCATAACACAAGGAATATTAGTACGATTTAAACTATTAGTAGAATTAGGGAACTTTTTAGATGAAGATTATGACAGAAAAATAATAAATGAAGAATTATATATAGATAATGATATGGTTTATATAAGAAATGACAAATTAAAAATTGGAAAAATAGACAAGATTGAAAAATATATGATTGAAAATTTTTCAGAAGAAGTTGCAGAAAAAATTGCAAATTCAAACCTAGACAAAAGTGAATTATTTCTTAATGGTATATTTAAAACTTTATATAGTAAAAAAATAGTTGATATCATTAATGAATGGTTTAAAAGCAAATTTAAAATCATCTATCATGCAAACCGATTAAATTATTATCCAATTATAAACACACAAAATAAAGCTAAAAAATATGCTGTAAATGAAAAACTGAATAAAGCATTAAATTGCTTAGGGTTAGAATCAGAAGAAATCGTTTATCCAATGAATACAGACAAAAAACCAATACCTTTATCAGTAATTGATATAAGTAAAGAAAATAAAAAAGCTATAGTACCAGCAGAAGTATTTGAATCTTTTGGAACAATAAGATTTATAAATATGTTTCCAATCATATCAAGTGCAATTAACACTGGAGCAACTTTAGTTATTGATGAATTAGATGCCTCAATGCATCCTATGGTAATAATGAACATTATTAATATTTTTCATAATGATGAAATTAATACAAAGGGTGCGCAATTGATTTTTAATACACACAATCCAATATTTCTAAATAATGCCTTATTTAGAAGAGATGAAATAAAGTTTGTTGACAAAGAAGAAAATAGTAGTATTCATTACTCATTATCAGATTTTGGAACAAATGGGTTAAATGGAGTTAGAAATACAGAAGACTATATGAAAAATTATTTTATTAATAAATATGGAGCAATTAGAAACATTGATTTTACTAATATCTTTATAAATGATAAGGAGAAGAATAAATGATAAAGAAAATATGCCAACAGTATTATTTTTCATTAGAGGGGGAAACTGAAAAGTGGTATTTTGAACACTTACAAAGATTAATAAATAACACAGATGAAATATCATTTAAAGTTAGTTTTGTTACACAGATAAATAAATCTATAATTAGCAGAGCAAAGTCAATACCTGCTATATATAAAAAAACAAAGGCATTTCATATATGTGATTATGAAAGTAACGAAGAAATTCATGTAAAACAGTTTAATAAAGTATTAGAAGAATTAAAAAATGTAAAAAAGATAAATAAAAATATTGAATATGAATTAGGATATAGTAATTTTTCATTTGATTTATGGATTATCTTGCATAAAATTCAATATAATGGCTTCATAACTAATAGAAATCAATATATACATGGAATTAATAAAGCATATAATGAAAAATTTGCATCTTTAGCAGAATATAAAGAGAAAGATAATTTCAAAAGGATACTATCAAAAATTAGTTTAGATGATGTAATTAGAGCAGTAAATAATGGAAATAGAATTAGAAAAATGAACGAACAAAATTCAAAGGATAATTATAGAAAATATGGACAATTTGAATATTACATAGAAAATCCTGATTTAACCATAAACAAATGTGTAGAGAAGATACTAAAAGAGTGTGGTGTAATAGTAAATTAACAACATCAAGGAACTAAAGAATTAGCACACTTAGAAATGGTAGGAGCGATAGTTCATCAGTTAACAAAAAATGCATCAATAGAAGAGATAGAAGCAGCAGGGTTATCACCATATTATACAGACCATGGTGTTGATGTATACCCATCATCAGCAGCAGGAGTGCCATTTACAGCATCATATATAGCATGTAAAGGAGATGCAATTGCAAACTTGCAAGAAGACCTAGCAGCAGAGCAAAAAGCAAGAGCGACATATGAAAAGCTAATAAACTTATGTAGAGACAATCCAGATGTAGTAGACCCACTTCGTTTCTTAAGAGAAAGAGAAGTAGTACACTTCCAAAGATTTGGAGAAGCATTAAGAGGAGTACAAGACAAGTTAGCAGAAAAGAAATTTTACATGAATGATGGTAACTGTATAAAAATGAACCAAAACGACTGTGAATGTGGAAGATAGAAAAACAATATAAAATATAAAAAGAAGTCAAAAATTGGATAATAATGAATTATCTGATTTTTGATTTCATTTTATTTTTAATAAAATTTTCACATAAAATTCACAAACATGTAATAAAATACAACAAATAAAAGGAGGAAGATATGTTACAATTAAAAAACATAACAAAAAACTATCTATCAGGAGCTAATGAGGTAAAAGCATTAAAAGGGATAGATGTTGAATTTAGAGAAAATGAATTTGTCTCAATATTAGGGCAAAGTGGATGTGGAAAAACAACACTATTAAATATAATAGGAGGATTAGACAAATATACAACAGGAGACTTAATTATAAATGGAAAATCAACAAAAGAGTTCAAGAGTAAAGACTGGGATACATATAGAAATCACTCTGTAGGGTTTGTATTTCAGAGTTATAATCTAATACCACATCAAACAGTACTATCAAATGTAGAATTAGCATTAACAATATCAGGAGTAAATAAGGAAGAGAGAAAAAGGAGAGCAAAAGAAGCATTAGAACAAGTAGGGTTGGGAGACCAATTAAATAAAAAGCCAAATCAGATGTCTGGAGGTCAAATGCAAAGAGTTGCGATAGCAAGAGCATTAGTAAATGACCCAGACATATTACTTGCAGATGAACCAACAGGAGCACTAGACTCAGCAACAAGTGTACAAGTCATGGAAATATTAAAAGAAATATCAAAAGACAGATTAATAATAATGGTAACACACAATCCAGAACTTGCAGAAAAATACTCAACAAGAGTAATAAGATTATTAGATGGAAAAATTACAGATGATTCAAATCCATATAAAGCAAGTAAAGATGAATTAGAAAAGTCAAAATCGAAAAAAGACAAATCAGGAAAGGCATCTATGAAATTTTCAACAGCTGTTAGACTAAGTTTAAACAACTTGATGACTAAAAAAGGTAGGACATTACTAACATCATTTGCAGGAAGTATAGGAATAATAGGAATTGCACTAATATTATCATTATCACATGGAATGCAAACATATATAAACAAAGTAGAAGAAGACACATTATCATCATATCCAATAACAATACAAGAATCAACAATGGATATATCAAGTATGATGGAAGCAATGATGGGAGACGCAGAGGAAATAGAACATGAAGAAGGAAAAATTTATTCAAGAGCGATAGTCAATAATATGTTAGAGACCATATCAACAAAAATAAAAACAAACAATTTAGAAGAATTTAAAAAATTCATAGAAGGAAATGAAACAGACATAAAAGATTATATAAATGCAGTTCAATATGGATATAACATGGACTTAAACATATATGCACAAAACAAACAAGGAGAAACTGTACAAGTAAACCCAAGTCTTGTATTTGATAAATTAGGATTTGGAGATATGATGGAAGCACATCAAGAATCAAATGAAATGTTTTCTGGCGGAATGATGATGTCAGAAACAGATGTATGGATGGAAATGCTTAATAATCAAGAATTATTAAATTCACAATATGAAGTATTAGCTGGAAAATGGCCTAGCAAATATAATGAAGTAGTACTTATGGTTGATAAAAATAATGAAATAAGTGATTACACCTTATATTCATTAGGAATAAAAGACATAAATGAATTGAGTGAAGCAATGGATAAAATAATGAAAGGTGAAGAGGTAAAAGCTCCTGAAGAAGTAGAAAGTTATACATATCAAGACATATTAGATTATAAATTCAAAGTAGTACTAAATACAGATTATTATAAAAAAGATGGAAACACATGGAAAGATATGTCAGATAATAGTGAATATATGAAAAGGCTTGTTGAAGATGCAGAAGAAATTAAAATAGTAGGAGTTGTAAAACCAAATGAAGAAACAATAGCTTCTTCACAAGCAGGTGTAATAGGATATAATAGTGAACTCAAAGAATATGTAATTAACAAAATAAATGAAGCAGAAATAGTTAAAGAGCAAAAAGCGAATCAGGATACAAATGTATTTACTGGTTTAAAATTCTCAGAAAATGAAAATACTTCATTTGATTATACAACATTGTCAGAAGAACAAAGAGCATATATGGCAACACTTTCAGAACAAGAACTTGCAGAAATTATGAAAACATATTCTACAAATGCAGATGCTACATATGAGAACAATCTAGAGAGATTAGGTGTAGTCGATTTAGAAAAACCAAGTTCAATAAATATATATCCAAAAGGCTTTGAAGCAAAAGACATGATTTCAAATATTATAACAGATTACAATAATAAGCAAACAGACAATGGAAAAGAGGAAAATGTAATAAACTATACAGATATAGTTGGAATTATGATGAAGTCAGTCTCAACAATAATTGATGTAATTAGTTATGTTTTAATAGCATTTGTAGGAATATCATTAGTAGTTTCATCAATAATGATAGGAATTATCACATATATATCTGTTCTTGAAAGAACAAAGGAAATTGGAATATTGCGTAGTATAGGTGCATCTAAAAAAGATGTTTCAAGAGTATTTAATGCGGAAACACTATTAGTTGGGTTAGTTGCAGGATTAATAGGAATAGGAGTAACACTATTATTAAACATACCAATTAATATGCTTATAAAAGCAATTGTTGGAATTTCAGGAATCGCGAAATTACCATTTGCAGGTGGGGCAATTCTAGTTGCAATAAGTGTTGGCTTAACTATGATTGCGGGTCTAATACCAGCAAAATTTGCTTCTAAACGTGACCCAGTAGAAGCTCTAAGAAGTGAATAATAAATTCATAATAAGTTAACAAAATTATATTATAATATATGTGTAATATAAAAAGACAAACTTGAAAAAAATATGGAAATATGTTATATTTATTCCGATGAATTGAATTATATTTAAGGGGAAATTGAAAAATAATTGCCAAAGAACAATATCTTTCCAATTTAGTATACACCCTAAATAAGGAATGAGGTTAATTATGAAAAAAACAATACATATAGGTATGGATGTAGGGTCAACAACTGTAAAAATTGTAGTAATGGATGAAAAGCTAGAAATTATACATACATCATATGAAAGACACTTTTCAGATACTAAAAACACAGTGTGCAAAGTATTAGAAGAACTAGTAGAAAAATATAAAGAAAACGAATTTACGATTGCATTAACAGGCTCAGGAGCAATGAGTACATCTCAATTTTTAGATGTACCATTTATACAAGAAGTTGTATCTTGTAAGAGGGCAGTAGAAAAGTACATACCAGAAACAAATGTTGTAATAGAATTAGGTGGAGAAGACGCAAAAATAATATATTTTGGAAAGTCAATAGAACAAAGAATGAATGGAACATGTGCAGGTGGAACAGGAGCATTTTTAGACCAAATGGCATCATTATTAAATACAGACACAGCGGGATTAAATGAATTAGCAAAAGGATATAAAACAATATATCCAATAGCTTCACGCTGTGGAGTATTTGCAAAAACAGATGTGCAACCATTATTAAATGAGGGAGCTGCAAAAGAAGATATAGCTGTATCCATTTTTCAAGCAGTGGTAAATCAAACAATAAGTGGTTTAGCATGTGGAAGACCAATTCGTGGGAATATAGCGTTTTTAGGAGGACCATTAAATTACTTGCCAGAACTAAGAAAAAGATTTATAGAAACATTAAATCTGAGTAAAGAACAAACAATAATACCAGAAGAGGCACATTTATTTGTTGCAAAAGGAGCATGTTTAGATGCAAAAGATATGACGCCAATAACTGTAGAAAAATTAAAAAGTAAAATACAAGTATTAAAATCATCACGAGACACAACAACACAGCCATTACAGCCACTATTTAAAACAGACATTGAATATAAAGAATTTGAAGAAAGACATGCAAAAGATAAAGTAGAGAAAAAAACATTATCAGAGCATAAAGGAGATTGCTTTATAGGAATAGATGCAGGGTCAACAACATCAAAATTAGTAGTAACAGATAGGGAAGGAACATTGCTTTACTCATCATATAAAAGTAATGAAGGAAAACCATTACAAAGTATAATAGAGATGTTAAAAGAATTATATTCACTAATGCCAAAAGAAGCAATAATCAGATATAGTGGTGTAACAGGATATGGAGAAAAATTAATACAAACAGCGTTAAATGTTGACTTAAATGAAATAGAAACAATAGCTCATTATACAGCAGCCAAGAAATTTGAACCCAAAGTAACAAGTATAGTAGACATTGGTGGTCAAGACATGAAATATATCAAGTTAAAAAATAACACTATAGATAACATAATGTTAAATGAAGCATGTTCATCAGGATGTGGTTCATTTATAGAAACATTTGCAAAAAGTTTAAATATTGAGATATCAGAATTTGTAAATGCAGCATTAGAGGCACAAAATCCAGTTGACTTGGGGTCAAGATGTACAGTATTTATGAACTCAAAAATAAAGCAAGCACAAAAAGAAGGATATTCAGTAGGAGACATATCAGCAGGTTTATCATACTCAGTAATAAAAAATGCGATACAAAAAGTAATGAAAATAAGAGATGTAAAAAAACTTGGAAGTCATATAGTAGTACAAGGTGGAACATTTTATAATGAAGCTGTATTAAGAGCATTTGAGTTAATAGTAGGAAGAAATGTAATAAGACCAGATATAGCAGGATTAATGGGAGCATATGGAATGGCATTACTTTCATGTGAACAATATGAAGCTAATATGGATATGGAATACAAATCAACAATATCAAATATAGAGCAAATAGACAAATTAGATATACAAGTATCACATACAAGATGTAATGGATGTGAAAATCATTGTCAATTAACAATAAATAGATTTAGTAATGGAAAAAGGCATGTATCAGGGAATAGATGTGAAAAAGGAGAAGGGATAGTAAATAAAAATACAGAATTACCAAACCTAGTCAAATATAAAAATGAGAGAATATTTGGATATACACCATTAGAAGAAAGTGAGGCGCCAAGAGGAACAATAGGGATACCAAGAGTATTGAATATGTATGAAGACTTTCCATTTTGGTTTACATTATTTACAAATTTAGGATTTAGAGTAATAATCTCAGAAAAAAGTACAAGAAAGATATATGAAAAAGGAATGGAATCAATGCCATCAGAATCTGTATGCTATCCAGCCAAAATATCACATGGACATATTATAAGTCTAATTCAAAAAGGAATAAAAACAATATTTTATCCATGTATGCCATATTCAAGAAAAGAATTTTCAGATGCAAACAATAGATATAATTGTCCGATAGTAATATCTTATGCTGAGGTTATAAAAAATAATGTTGAAGAATTAAAAACAAAAAATATAAAATTCATGAATCCATTTTTACCATTTGAGCCTAAGCAATTAATGGAAAGAATGATGGAGTTAGAAGAATTTAAAGAATATAACTTTACAAAAAAAGAATTAAAAGTGGCGATAGCAGAAGCAGAAGCAGAATATAAAAAAACTAAGGAAGACATACATAATAAAGGTAAAGAAACCCTTGAATATATAGAAAATAACAAATTAAAAGGTATAGTTTTAGCGGGAAGACCATATCATGTTGACCCAGAAATAAATCATGGAATAGATACACTTATTACAAGTCTTGGAATGTGTGTATTAACAGAAGACAGTATTTCTGATAAAACTTTACCACAAAGACCATTACGTGTGGTTGACCAATGGATGTTCCATTCAAGACTATATGCAGCAGCGGACTTTGTAGGGAAACATGATAATTTAGAACTAGTACAAATAAATTCATTTGGTTGTGGGGTTGATGCAGTTACAACAGACCAAGTTGAAGAAATACTAACAAGTTTTGATAAAATGTATACATTAATAAAAATAGATGAAGTAAATAACCTTGGAGCTGTGAGAATACGTTTGCGTTCATTACTTGCAAGTATAAATAAGCGTTTAAATGAAAAAAATAAAAAAGAAGTATCTGGAGAATATAAATTGAATAGAATTCCATTTACTGAAGAGATGAAAAAGGAATATACAATTATATTTCCTCAAATGGCACCAATACACTTTGAATTTATAGAACCAATATTAAAAAGTGAAGGATATAAAGCTGTATTATTAAGAGAATGTACACAACATACAATAGAAACAGGTTTAAAATATGTTAATAATGACGCATGTTATCCATCAATAATAACAACAGGTCAATTCATAGAAGCATTAGAAAGTGGAGAATATGATGTAAATAAAACAGCTATAATTATGTCTCAAACAGGAGGAGGATGTAGAGCAACAAATTATATAGGTTTTATTCGTAAAGCTCTAAAAGATGCAGGTTTTGAACAAGTCCCAGTAATATCATTTAATGTTGTAGGAATGGAGAAAAATCCAGGATTTAAACTAACATTAAAACTAGTGGAGAAGCTATTAAAAGCAATGGTCCTAGCAGATTTATTACAAAAAATGTTATACAAAAATAGAGCATATGAGAAAAATAAAGGTGAAACTGAAACACTATTTAATGAATGGATGGAAAAAGCAAAATCAGTTGCACTAAAAAGTAGTAGCAGAGAATTCTCTAAGGTTATTATGCAAATAGTAGAAGATTTTGAGAAAATTGAATGGAATTCAAAAATAAATAAACCAAGAGTTGGTATTGTTGGAGAAATATTAATAAAATATCATCCATTTGGAAACAATTATGTTGCAGACTTATTAGAAAAAGAAGGGGCAGAAGTTGTATTACCAGACTTTTTAGGATTTGTAAAATTCATGGCTAGTAATAAGGTTATTTCTAACCAAATGCTTAAAAACGATAATAAAAAGGCAGCGCTAAATGCAGCAGCAATTAAACTTATAGATTTATTTGAAAAAGATACAAGAAAAGCATTAGCTAAATCTAAAAAAGGATATTTACCTACATGCAATATATGGCACTTAGCAGAAAATGTAAAAACAGTTTTATCAACAGGAAATCAAACAGGAGAAGGATGGTTTCTGACAGCAGAAATGCTTGAATATATGGAAAATGGAATTCAAAACATAGTTTGTGTACAACCATTTGCATGTTTACCTAATCATGTTGTTGGAAAAGGTGTTATTAAAACTATTAGAGACATGTATCCAGAAGCTAATATTGTGCCTGTTGATTATGACCCAGGTGCTAGTGAAGCTAATCAAACTAATAGAATTAAGCTACTTATGACAGTTGCTAAAGATAATCTAAAATTAAAACAAAAAGAGAAAAAAGCTTTAGAAAAAGAAAATGAGACAAGTGAAGTAAATACTGAATATGTAAAACATAAAAAGTAGCAAGAAAAACTTGCTATTTTTTATGTTTTAAGATAGAATATGAATAAACAATAATAAAGGAGATAACAATGATAATAGAAATAGAGCAATATATAGCATTATTTTTTATATATTCATTTGCTGGCTGGTTAATGGAATCTGTTGGAGAAAGTGTCAAAGGTTTTCTAGGGATAGCAGCAGAAGAAAATACTTCAAAGAAAAGATTTGTAAATAGAGGATTTTTAATTGGACCATATTGTCCAATATATGGAGCAGGAGTATTATTAATAACTATTTTGTTAGAAAAATATAATAATGATATATGGATAATATTTTTTATGTCATTATTAATATGTGGTATACTAGAATACATGACAAGTTATTTAATGGAAAAACTATTTAAAGCAAGATGGTGGGATTATAGTACAAAGAAATTTAATATAAATGGAAGAATATGTCTAGAAACATTAATACCATTTGGACTAGCAGGAACATTTATAATATATATAGCAAATCCATTCTTTTTAAAATATATAGAAATGTTACCAAATATAGTAATGCATATATTTACAATTTCATTCTTAATAATATATATTACTGACATGATTATTTCTTTAAAAATAATACTTAATCTAAAAGAAATGTCAAAAGAATTCAAAGATAATACAATAGAAATTTCAGACAAAGTTAGAAGAATAATAAAAAGAAAATATGTTTTATATAGAAGAGTTGTTAGAGCATTCCCTAGAATAAAAGAAAATGTATTATATGATAGATGGGAAGATATAAAAAAGAAAATAGAAGAATCAAAAGAGGAAATTATGTTAAAAATAGATACATCAAAAGAAGAAATTAGAAGTAAAATAGACACATCAAAAGAAGAGATTAGAGGAATAATAGATAACTCTAAGGAAAAAGCCAAAAGATTACACAAGAAAAAATAATAAAGAATTTATTAAATTAAGAAAGAAGGAGTTAAATTGAAGATATTAGCAGTTGGAGATATTGTAGGAGAAGCTGGGGTAAAAAAACTAAAAGAAATACTACCTCAAATAAAAAATAGAGAAAATGTAGATTTTGTAATAACTAATGGAGAAAACTCTGCAGGAGGAATGGGAATAACAGAAAAAAACTTTAAAGATATAATAGATGCAGGAACAAATGTAGTAACAATGGGAAATCACACATGGGGAAAAAGAGATATATTCAAATTTATAGATGACCCAAAAATATTAAGGCCAGCAAACTATCCAAAAGGAGTTGTAGGAAAAGGAGTTGGAATCTATAATTGCAACAATAAAAAAATTGCAGTATTGAATTTGATGGGAAGAGTAGATATTAATATACTTACAGAAAATCCATTTATATTAGCAAAAGAAAAAATAAAAGAGTTAGAAGAACAAGTTGATATAATTATAATGGATTTCCATGCAGAAGCAACTGCTGAGAAGATAGCAATGGCCAGATTTTTAGATGGAAGTATAACAATAGTATTTGGAACTCATACACATGTACAAACAGCAGATGAACAAATATTCCCTAAAGGTACTGCCTATATAACAGACTTAGGTATGACTGGACCAAAAGAATCTGTAATAGGAATGGATATACAAGCATCTATAAAAAGATTTGAAACAGCACTTCCTGAAAAATATAAAATAGCAGAAGGAGAATGTATATTTAATTCAATAATGTTTGAAATTGATGATGTTACAAACAAGGTAACATCAATAAAGAGAATAAATTTTTGATATGAACAATTGTAGATAATGGCATATTAGAATATATTTAGATAACTTTTCTATAAAATAAAAAATGTCGAAAACTGCGATGAAAATTTGAAAATATTTCCATAAATGTATAGACAAAATTTACTAAATATTGTAAAATACAAAATGTATTAGTTGCAACAAAAATTATTAAATTATAGGAGGCAAAAGAAAATGGAAGTTTTAAAAATTTCATCAAAATCTAATCCTAATTCAGTAGCAGGTGCTATTGCAGGATTAGTAAAAGAATCACAAAAAGCAGAAATGCAAGCAATTGGAGCAGGAGCTCTAAATCAAGCAGTAAAGGCAGTAGCAATAGCAAGAGGATTTGTAGCACCAGCAGGAGTAGACTTAGTATGTATACCAGCTTTTGCAGAAGTAGAAGTTGAGGGAGAAGATAGAACTGGAATAAAGTTGATTGTTGAGTCAAGAAAATAAGATAAAGTATAGGAGAGCATATTGCTCTCTTTTGTGTTATAATTCCAATATCTAAAAAGTTGATATATTATCATATGTTTATTTATAGATGTGACCAATAGATTTGCTAAAAATAAAAAATTAATTCAAAAGTACTTGTAAAAATTGGAACAATATGGTAATATAATAAAGTACAAATTTAGTACATAAATTTATTTAATTCAAAGCACTTTATAAATTAGAACAAAACTAAAATGAAATTTAGTCAAAACTCTTGAAAAAAAATCAATAATAATATATTATAACAAAGCAAAGAGGTGATAGATTGAAAAGCAATTTTGTAAAATACATATTTGTTGTATTTGTAATAGGAATAATGGGATTTGCTATATATCAATTAAACAAAAATGAAAAAAAAGAAGAAGATGTACAACAGCCAGTTGTAGAAGCTGAAGAAAATGAAATAATAAAGGAAATATCATTGGGAGTAGCAGAGTATGACACAATAAATCCAATATTAAGCAAAAATAAGCACATTCAAGAGATATCAAAAATAATATATGACTCATTATTTGAAATAGACCAAGAATATAAAATAAAGCCAAATTTAATAAAGGATTGGGCAAAAACGAGTGAAGTAACATATTTATTAAAAATAAAAAAAGATATAAAATGGTCAGATGGGCAGAGTTTTACAGTAGATGATGTCATATATACAATAGATGTATTAAAACAAATACCCTCTATATATTCATATAATGTACAATATGTAATAAAAACAGACAAGATAGATGAAGAAACAATACAAATTACAATAGACCATGAAATTCCATTTTTTGAATATAATTTAATATTTCCAATAATAAGTAAAGAATATTATAGTGGGCAAGACTTTAGTACCACACCTAAAAATGATACAACAATAGGTACAGGGAAATACAAAATAGTAGAAAATAATAATGAAGTTATAAAGCTAATCAAAAATGAACATTATAGAGAAAAAGAATTAACACTAGAAACCATAAACATATTAAAATATGCAACATTGGGAGAATTATACAATTCATTCAAGCTAGGAAAGGTAGACATACTAACGACTAATAATATAGGTGTACAAGACAATATAGGAACAATAGGATATAACATAAAAGAAATTGCTGGAAGAGAATTTGATTTTCTAGCAATAAATACACAAAATGCAATTTTATCAAACAAAGAAGTTAGACAAGCAATAATGTGTGCAATAAATAAAGAAAACATTGTAGCATCATTATATAAAAGTAAATATGTAATAACTAATTACCCATTAGATTATGGGAATTGGTTAAAAGGAGAAGGAACAACATATAGTTACAATCCAGAGCAATCTAAACAGATATTGGAGCAAAATGGTTGGGAATATAAATATAATAGGTGGCAAAAAACGGTCAATTATTCAACAAAATCAATAAATCTCAGACTTATAGTACAAGCATCTAATCCAACAAGAGTAACAGTAGCTGAAATGATAAAAGCAAATTTAGAAGAAATAGGAATAAAAGTATCTTTAGTAAAAGCTGCTGATGGTCAATATCAATCATATTTACAAAATAGAAATTATGACCTTATTGTAACAGGAGTAGTTGAATCATTATCACCCAATTTAGACACATTTTTTGGTGTTAATAATTTAGCAAACTATGCAAATGAAGAAATTGCAACAATAATGAATGAAGTAAAAAACATAACAAAAGAAGAATTATTAAAAGAAAAATATGCAAGGATAAAACAAATTTATAATGATGAAATACCATATATAGGTTTATATAATAGTTACTATGCAATAGCAAGTAGTTGGAACTTAAAAGGCAATATAGCTGCAAATTGGTATAATATATTTATAGACATAAATAATTGGTATAAAGAATAAACCAAAAATAAGTTTGGGAAAATTTCAAAAAAACTCTTGACAAAAAGATAAAATAGATATATATATAATATAGATATCGAACAAAAGTTTAAATATGCATAAGCAAAGAAAGGAATGTAAAAATGGAAGAAAATGTAGAAAGAAAAAAAGCGCTAGAAGTAGCAATGGGTCAAATAGAAAAACAATTTGGAAAAGGCTCAGTAATGAAATTAGGGGAATTTAAAGCAATGGAAGTGGAGGCAATTCCAACAGGAGCTTTAAGTTTAGATATAGCATTAGGAATAGGAGGAGTTCCAAGAGGAAGAATAATAGAAATATTTGGACCAGAATCATCTGGAAAAACAACATTAGCATTACATATAATATCAGAAGCTCAAAAGCAAGGAGGAGAAGCAGCATTTATTGATGCAGAACATGCACTAGACCCTGTATATGCAAAAAAACTAGGAGTAGATATAGACAATCTAATAGTATCACAACCAGACACTGGGGAACAGGCATTAGAAATAACAGAAGCATTAGTAAGAAGTGGAGCATTAGATGTAATAGTAGTAGACTCTGTTGCGGCATTAGTACCAAAAGCTGAAATAGATGGAGACATGGGAGACTCACATATGGGATTACAAGCAAGGTTAATGTCACAAGCATTACGAAAACTTGCTGGAGTAATAAACAAATCAAAAACAGTATTAATATTTATAAACCAATTAAGAGAAAAAATATGAGTAATGTTTGGAAATCCAGAAACAACAACAGGAGGTAGAGCATTAAAATTCTATGCATCAGTAAGGATGGACATTAGAAAAGCAGAAAACATAAAACAAGATGGAGAATTCATGGGAAACAGGGTAAAAGTTAAAGTAATAAAAAATAAAGTAGCACCACCATTTAGAGAAGCAGAATTTGATGTTTTATATGGAAAAGGAATATCTAGAGAAGGAAACATACTTGATATGGCAGTCAATTTAGATATTGTTGAAAAAAGTGGAGCATGGTTCAGTTATAATGGAGAAAGAATTAGCCAAGGAAGAGAGAATGCAAAGAAATACTTATCAGAGCATGTAGAAATACTAGAAGAAATAGAAGACAAAGTTAGACAAAACTTTGCAAAAGCATTTGAACAAAGTTTAGGAGAAGAATTACCTGAAGAAGATGAAGAAACAGAAATAGAATAGTAATAATACAAAAAAATGGCAAGAATACTTGCTATTTTTTTTGTAAAATAGTAGAATATACATAGAAAAAATTATTATATGAAAGGGAAAAATATGAACAAAAAATGGCAGGTATATCAAGTAGATAATGAAAAAGTAGAAAAAATCATAAACAAACATAAGATAAATAGGTTATTAGCAACAATATTAGCAAGTAAAGGAATAGAAGAAGAAATCCAAATAGAAAAATTTCTAAATCCTAAAAGAAGTGATTTTTATAATCCATATGAAATGCCAGACATGGAAATTGCAGTAGAAAGAATTATAGAAGCAATAAACAAAAAAGAAAAAATAATAATATATGGAGATTATGATGTTGATGGAATAACAAGTGTAACAGTATTAAAAAGCTTTTTACAGGAACGAGGGCTTGAAGTAGATGAATATATACCAAACAGGTTAGAAGAAGGGTATGGGTTAAATAAAAATGCAGTAGAAAAAATTGCAAGTAAGAATTATACATTAATGATAACTGTAGATTGTGGAATATCAGCAATAGAAGAAGTAAAATATGCTAATGAATTAGGAATAGAAACAATTATAACAGACCATCATGAACCAGGCAAAGAATTACCACCAGCAATAGCAGTAGTAGACACCAAAAGAAAAGACAACAAATACCCATTCAGAAATTTAGCAGGAGTAGGTGTTGTATTTAAGCTTATACAAGCAATTGGAATAAAACTAGAATTAGAAGAAAAAGAATATCTAAAATATTTAGATATTGTATGTATAGGAACAATATCAGATATAGTACCACTTGTAGATGAAAATAGAGTAATAGTTAAATTAGGTTTAAAACTAGTTGCCCAAACAAAAAATTTAGGATTAAGAGCAATCTTAGAAACAGCTGGGTATAATAAAATTGATTCAAACACAATATCATTTGGAGTTGCGCCAAGAGTAAATGCATGTGGGAGAATGGGACATCAGGAAGAAGCATTAAAATTATTTTTATCTAAAGATAAAGATGAAGTAAATGAGATGACAAACAAATTAAATGAGTATAATAGGCTTAGACAAGAAACAGAGAAAAATATATACAATAGTGCAATTGAGCAAATTGAGAAAAGCAATTTAAAAAACAATAACACAATTGTATTAATGGGAAAAGAATGGCATCATGGAGTAATTGGAATTGTTGCATCAAAGATAACAGAAATGTATTTTAAGCCAAGCATATTATTATGTGAAGAAGGAGACATAGGGAAAGGGTCTGGCAGAAGTATACCAGGTTTTGACTTATATGAAGCATTAACAGAATGTGGAGACATTATAGAAAAATTTGGTGGACATTCAATGGCAATAGGAATAAATATAAAAAGAGAAAACTTTGAAGAATTCAAATTAAAGCTAGAAGAAAAAGCAAAACAAAAACAAATAGAAAAGATTGTGCCAGTTCTAAAAATAGATGCACAAATTAGTTTAGATGAAATTAATAAAGAAATGGTAGAAAGTCTAAGTGAATTAGAGCCATTTGGAGAAGAAAATAGAACACCATTATTTGTATTTAAAAATCTAAAAATAGACTCTATAAGAGCATTATCAGAAGGTAAGCATTTGAAATTGACATTAAAAGATAATAGAAATATAGTAAATGCAATAGGGTTCAACATAGGAAACTTAGTAAATGATTACAGAATTGGTGACAAAATAGATGTAGTTGGGAACCTTGAAATAAATACATTTAATGGAGTAGACAATATTCAAATAAATATTAAAGACATAATGAAATCTCTATAAAAATTGAAAAACTGTTCTATTTCATCTTGAAATGACAGGAAGAGGGGATATAAATGACAAAAAATTATACAATAAAAGACATATTAGATAAAATAAAGAAAAATAAAAGATGGCCAGATACAAAATTAGTACAAAAAGCATATAATTATGCATTAAAAAAGCATGAAGGACAAGTTAGAAAATCAGGAGAGCCATATATAGTACATCCAACAAATGTTGCATATATAATAGCGGAATTAGGATTAGATGAACACACAGTATGTGCAGCATTATTACATGATGTTCTAGAAGATACTGAAACATCATTTGAAAATCTAGTGCAAGAATTCGGACAAGAAATTGCAGAAATGGTTGATGGTGTAACGAAATTAATAAAGATACAATATGCAACAATAGAAGAAAATCAAGTAGAAAATTACAGAAAAATGTTTTTAGCTATGGGAAAAGACATAAGAGTAATTATAATAAAATTAGCAGACAGATTGCATAATATGAGGACTTTAAAATACTTAAAAGAAGAGAGAAAAATTGCAATATCACAAGAAACTATGCAATTATATTCACCATTAGCAAATAGGCTTGGTTTATATGCAATAAAATGGGAATTAGAAGACTTAGCATTTCAATATTTATATCCAAATGAATTTGAAGAATTAGTAAAAGGAATAGAGCAAAAAAGGGAAGAAAGATTAAAATTCATAGAAAAGATAATAAATGATATAAAAGTACAATTAAAAAAGCAACATATAGATGCTGAAGTAACAGGAAGAGCAAAACACTTATATAGTATATATAGAAAAATGCAAAGAGACAGCAAGACACTTGACCAAATATATGATTTATTTGCTTTAAGAATTATAGTTAATTCTGTAAAAGATTGTTATGCAGCATTAGGAGTAGTACATGAAATGTATAATCCTATGCCAAAAAGGTTCAAAGATTATATTGCTGTACCAAAAACTAATATGTATCAATCAATTCATACAACGCTATTAGGAGAAAAAGGAACTCCATTTGAAGTACAAATTCGTACATGGGATATGCATAAAATCGCTGAATATGGTATAGCAGCACACTGGGCATACAAAGAGGTAAACTATGGAAGTAAAAAAGGACAAAGAGTAGTAAATGTTCAAGAGGACAAATTAGCATGGTTAAGAGAAACTTTAGAATGGCAACAAGAAATGCAAGACCCTCAAGAGTTCTTAGAAACTTTAAAAACAGAGTTGTTTGAGGATGAAGTATATGTATTCACACCAAAAGGAGAAATAAAAGTATTACCTAGAGGAGCAACTCCGATAGATTTTGCATATGCTATACATGCAGAAGTAGGTAATCATATGACAGGAGCCAAAATCAATAGTAAAATGGTTCCAATAATAACACCAATAAAAAATGGGGACATTGTAGAAATTATTACAACTGAAAATTCAAAAGGACCAAGTTTAGACTGGCTTAAGTTTGTAAAAAGTACTAGTGCAAAAAACAAAATTACATCATGGCATAAAAAAGAAAGAAAAACAGAAAATATAGAAAAAGGTAAAGAATCAATAGAAAGAGAAATAAAAAGAATCAAAATAGACTATACTGATTTATTTAGAAATGAATATATAGACCCAATGCTTGAAAGATACAAATTTAAAGCATTAGAAGAAATGTATGCAGCAATTGGATTTGGGGCAATAACAGCAACAAAAGTAATTGCCAGAATGTTAATAGAATATAGAAAAGAGCATAAAGACAAAGAAGCTAAAATAGAAGAAAAGATAGAAGAATTAGCACAATCAAAAGAAAAAACAATTAAACCTTCAAATACTGGAATAGTAGTCAAAGGAATTGATAATTGTTTAGTAAAATTATCAAAATGTT
Source organism: Clostridia bacterium (assembly GCA_022790575.1). GTDB lineage: Bacteria > Bacillota > Clostridia > TANB77 > CAG-508 > CAG-269. The sequence continues at coordinate 26,096 of JAAVXM010000025.1, forward strand.
GCAATCCATTACCAGGAGACGAAATAATAGGATATATTACAAAAGGAAGAGGAGTATCTGTTCATAGAAAAGACTGCGTAAATATAAATGATTTATTAAAAGAAGAGAATAGAATTATAGAAGTAAAATGGTATGACCAAGAGAAAGTATCTTATATGGTAGAAATTATAGTTTCCGCAAATGATAGGAATGGTTTACTAGGTGACATGTTATATAAAATAAATGAATTTAAAGCCAGAATATTAACTGTAAATGCAAAGGCGTCAAAGGAAAAGATTGTTACAACCGAAATTGCTTTAGAGGTAGATAGTTTAGAAAGCTTAAATAAAATTATGAGAGAATTAAAAAAAGTAGACAGTGTTTATGATGTAAAGAGGAAGAAATAGAAAGAGGGATAGTGATGATATTAAAAGAACTAAAGATTAATACATTAATAAAGGATTCAACAAATTGCTATATAATACAAGATGAAACCACAAGAGAAACAATGGTTATTGACCCAGCTGGGAATGTAGATAAAATACTAGAAATGTTAGAAATACTACAAGCTAACTTAAAATATATTTATTTAACACATTGCCATGGTGACCATATTGGAGGAGTAAAAGAAGTAAAAGAAAAATATGGTGGGCAAATAATAACAGAAAGAAAAGAGGCAGATAGTTTACTTGACCCAAATACAAGTTTGACATCATATATCGGAATTGGAGATTTAACAATTGAAACAGATGCAAGAGTAGATGATGGAGATTTATTACATTTAGGGAATTTAGAATTTCAGGTAATTCATACCCCTGGTCACACATCTGGGAGTTCATGTCTTTATTGTGAAAAGGAAAAATTATTATTTGCAGGAGATACATTATTTAGAGGAACATGGGGAAGAACAGATGTACCTACTGGGAATTTTGATGATATAATAAATTCAATAACAAAGAAATTAATGATTTTGCCAGATGAAACAATAGTATATCCAGGTCATGGAAAAAGTACAATGATAAGAGAAGAAAAACCAATTTATCTTGAATTAAAACCTAGATTACTTTAGTAAAGTAATCTAGGTTTTAAGCTTCTTTATATTTTAAGAAATTATAGTTCTAAAAAATAATATTAAACATATAATATATATAGGAAAAGTTTACAAATTTGAATCTTATATTGTAGACTTTAATGGAAAGAATGGGATTAAATATGTTTAATGTTACAGTAATAAATATAAAAGATTCTGTCAAACATATAATATCATTAGTAGCAATATTAATAGTAATATTAGTAATCACAAGAGTAGTAGCAAAAATAAAAACAAATGAAATACTACAGATAAATTTGTCAGAGAGATTAATATATTGCTTAAGTGTAGAAATACCTGCATTAGCGAAGACACAGGATAGAGCGAACTTTTTAATAAAAGAAGATGGAGAAGAATTTGGAAAGAGTAGTATTGAACGAATATTAGGAATAGAATTATCTAAAATAAAAGGAGTAGAAATAGATGAAAATGATGAAGAGGAAATAGGTCAACAAGAAGAAGTTAAAGGAACAGAAGAAAACACGAATAATGTAATTGATAGTGCTGAGAACTCTGAAACTCATATAGTAACACAAAACCCAATATCAGAAAGTTATAATGTAGAAATAAATGGAGTAAAAGTGAAAAATGAAACTACATTTGAAATTAATGAAAATATATTAGCAAAAGAATTAAGTTTGAATAAAGAAGATGTTTTAATATTTCATACACATACATGTGAAAGCTATACACCAAGTGAACAATACCAATACCAGCAAACAGGTAATTTTAGAACAACAGACTTAAATTTTTCTGTTTCAAGAGTTGGAGATGAACTTTTAAGTTGTTTAAATGCATATGGAATTAATACATATCATGATAAAACATATCATGATTATCCAGCATACACAGGTTCATATAATAGGTCAAAAGAAACAGTAGAAAATGCACTAAAAACAAATCCAAGTGATATTATTATTGATTTACATAGGGATGCTATTGGAAGTAAAAGTAATTATGACCCAAGTGTTCAGATTGGAGAAGATGTGGCAGCACAGTTAATGTTTGTTATAGGAACAAATGGGGGAGGGCTTTATCATCCAGAATGGCAATCTAATTTGAAATTTGCACTAGAAATCCAGCAAAAAGCAAACGAATTGTACCCAGGATTATTTAAGCCAATAATTGTGAGAAATTCAAGATATAATCAGCATCTTGGAAAAGCTGCATGTATAATTGAAGTTGGGGCAACAGGTAATACAATGGAGCAATGCTTAACAAGTATGAAATATTTAGCTAAAGTTTTTGATGAATATAGAAAATAGTTTTACATATTAGAAAGACCAGCTCAAACTACTTTTGAGTTGGTCTTGTATAATATGCACATTCAGAGCTTGTGCATAGAGTTGAACTAGAAATAATATCGTAAGAACAGTTCCCATTAATTTGATAAATACAATCTAAAGTACAATTGATATTTGTCAAAGATATCACCTCTAATAAAAAAGTATTTCCAGTTTTTCTGGAAATATACATTAAGATTTTTTGTTTTTATAATATTTGCAAAACTTATTAATAGTACAAGTATCACAATTGGGTTTTCGAGAGTCACAAGTATTACGTCCATGCCAAACAAATAGATGATTGATGTCCTTTAAATGTTCTTTTGGAAATATTTTTAGAAGGTCTTGCTCAATTTTTTCTGGGTCACTTTCAGAAGAAAGTCCAATTCTATTGGAAATTCTTTTTGCATGTGTATCTACAGCAATGCCATTAGCTATTCCAAAAGCTTCAAGCAAAATTACATTTGCACTTTTTCTTCCAACTCCTGCTAAAGTTAATAAGTCTTCCATATTTTGAGGAACTATTCCATTAAATTTTTCTATGACTTGTTTTGCACATAATTTTATATTTTTTGCCTTATTTCTATAAAAACCACAAGGGTGTATAATTTCTTCAAGTTCATTTATATCAATATCAACAAAGTCTTTTATTTCTTTACATCTTTTAAATAGTGCTGGTGTTGTTTTATTAACTCTTTCATCAGTACATTGAGCTGATAACATGACAGCAATAACTATTTGAAAAGGTGTTTCAAAATCTAAACTACAAGTAGCATCTGGGTATGTAGCTTTTAATGTTTTAACAAATTCTATTATTTCATTTGATTTCATATTATTCTCCATTTAAAAGTAAATTTATTATTTTAGGATAAATGATATTAGCATTGTTTTTCCAGCTATCTGAAATTTGTTTTGCTCTTTCTCTAGTGCCTGCAAATGCAGATACTTCAAATATTGTTTCATTTTTTTCTACAATTTTGCATGTTACAGTATAATTGTTCTCATCTTTTGGTGTGTATTCTGTAATTATAGAAGTTTCATCTTTTATATTTGAAACTTCTTCTTTAAAAATGTTATCTGCTTTTAATTTTAAAATCCCTGGTAAAAGTGATTTTGTAAGAGATAATGCATTTTGACCTTCTGAAGTGATTTTGATAAATGTGTCTTCATCTTTAGTAAATGAACCAACTAATTTTGTTTCAATTAAATCAGTTAATAATTCTTGAAAATAAAAGTAATTAATGTTATTTGTTGCTGAAGCTATTTTATATAAATAATCGTTTTTTACTCCATCTGATAACATATTTAATAAATATAAAATTAGTACTTTATTTTCTGCTAAGTCTTCATTAGATTGTTCCATAAAAATCATCCTCCAATCGAGCAATTATTTATCAAATATTTTTGTCATTATATCACGAAAATACTCCTAAGTAAAGAGATTTTTAGACTAATTAAATAGAAATCTGGCAATACATTTTCAAGTTTGAAAAATGTATTACCAGATTATAGGATATCCCCAATTTCTAGTGCTAGAATTGGTGTAAATAGTCTTGGGTACGTTCTTTAATGCGATAGGGAAGACTCTTCCAATTTGCCTTAAGGGTCTGTATGATATCTTTAGAAGTGGTTTGCATCTCATCATAGAATTGATACTTTCTCCAGTTCCAACGCTCACCAGGAATATGATATTCATCGGCTAAAAGCTGCCGAATATATTGCCTAGGTATATAGGTCTTAGAACTATCCGAGATAAGCCAATTGTTACCTTCTTGTTGAATAAGCAAGTAAGAATTCTGAGCATACTTTGATAAGTCCTGTGTTGAGGCCTTTCTAAAGATAAAACCAGACTTTTTCCTGATTGTTTCTGCAGTCATATTACTAGGAGCAATATGAACATGTGCATGGACAAGAGAGTCCTTAGCTTTACCCTTCCCTGAGTCACCTGTTCCATTCTCCCAAACCAATAATTTTTCATATCCATATGTGACATGAAGAATATAACGAATGTCTTCAATGATAGTTAACATTTCAGCTTGAACAGAAGGTGCCAACATTGCAGTAGATGTGACATGTTGAAATGGAACAACTAGCAAATAGCCAGGTACAAATTGCCCAATATCAGCATATACAAAAAAGTGTTCACTACTATAAAGTGTAAACTGTCTATATTTGTTTTTACCAGCAAGATATTGGCAATAGTTACAATGGCTAATTTGTTGTAGCACATTATAACCAGAATCATTGGTTTTATGGTCTCCAATATCACAGTTGCATTTGTTTGCAATTTGCTCAAATTGAGCAGCGATGTCTCCATTTGCAATATTAATGGTAAACTCTTTTGATGGAGTTGATTTCTCATTAATAATACCAATGACACATGTGGGAGTGAAATTGTTTGGGGGTATTATGCCACAAACTACACTCTTGTTGTGAAGGAATTCTTCAGAAATGGCCCGCTCAGATACATGTTCATTTTTCAGAACAACTGTGCCTTTGAACTGGATTTCACCTAGAGCATGTTGAATATCATAGGCATGTCCAGTTAAGACAAAAATATTCCGAGTCTTTTTCATAACACACACTATCCTTTCTAATTTATTTGCCTAAAGCAGATTGCGAAGATTATATCATATTTTTGTCGAAAAATCAATTATAAATGTAACTAAAAAAATCTGAATTATTCACATTCAGATTTTTTTATCAATGTTATTTAATTAATATTCAAGCTACTATCAAGAGCAAGTCTAATCATATTATTAAGACCAGTTTGGCGTTCCTCAGCAGTTGCAACATGTTCAACAAATTCTGAATCAACAACACTCATCAAACAAGTTGCATTTTTGTTAAAGAACTTGGCAATATAGAAAAGGGCAAAAGCCTCCATTTCTGCTGCAATTGGGTTAAAATTTTCAGGAACTCTAGCTAAAAACTGAGAAATATCTGTTAGATAAACATCAAAACAATCCATACAGATAGTATTGCCAACAAAAAGATTAGTATTTGTAGAAGAAGCAGTATTTTCTATAATTTCATTTAATATTGAACTACTATCTGCAATGTGACAAATATCATTATTAAATGTAAGGGCAAAATTACTTTCAGAAAAAGTACTTTTCGAAAGAATAATATCAAATAATTTTAATTTAGGGTCATAGGCTCCACAAGAACCTATTCTAATAATATTTTGTACATCATAAAATTTAAATAACTCATATGCATAGATTCCCATACTTGGTATCCCCATACCAGAAGCCATAATAGTAATATCTTTTCCTTGATATTTACCAGTATAAGCATACATACCTCTAACTGAGTTTACTAATCTGTAATTGTCTAAAAAGTTTTCTGCAATATATTGTGCTCTAAGTGGGTCACCTGGCATTATGACTGTTTTTGCAATATCTCCTAATTTTGCTTCATTATGTGGTGTAGACATAAAACAACCTCCTTTATTAATATTATAGGCATTATAGCAATAAAATATTTAAATTTCAATAGCATATAAAAGTGGATTCATTTTGAATCCACTTTTATAGTATATTAATTGGTTATAATAACTAATCAATATAGGAGATTTAAATTTTTTCAACAATGCTATGGTCTCTTTTCCAACGTGCTCCGCTATGAAATGGCTTATTAGCACGTGCAAACAAGATGCTCTGAGCTTTTAGAGCTGCTGGTGTTGCACATCCTTTTCGTGGACCATTCTTTATCTTTTTCAAAGAAAGGGCCCGAAGTTCTTCATCACTCATCAAATATAATTCTGATTTTTGCATATTTAATCACATTCCTTTCTCAAGACACAAGTTAGTTGGAAAAATTGTAATTATTTTTCAACCTTATTCTCCATTTCTACAAGAATCTAACAATATTATATCAAAAATTTTTACGAAAAGTCAAATTATGTAAAATAATCTGATGCTATAATACTCATAATATATAATAAACTTATACTTTACATTTTATAACTTATATGATATATTATAGAAAAATTAGAAAGACGATAAATTAATTCACAAAAAAATCACACAAAAGAAGAAAAATGGTAACAAACTACATATAAAATTCTATTGTAAAATATCAATGGGGAACTGAGCCCATAGAGGTTTATAGGCAGTACCTTAAAAAGCCTAAATATAAAATAACAAGGAAGTATATATGAGAAAAAATGATTTAGCCATTATTGAAAATTTTTTAGAAAATAAGGATGAAGCACTAGATATAAAAGAAGAACCCTTTGAAAAGCTAATGTTTTTCTATAATTCAGCATTAAGTCAATTAGAAACGCAACTAAATATAATCAAAAATGAATTTCAAATAATGTACAATTATGACTTAATAGACCATATCAACTCAAGAATAAAAGAGCCAAAAAGTATAATAAAGAAAATGGAAAAAAAGAAATGTGAAAAAACATATTTAAACTTAATAGAAAAAATAAATGATGTAGCAGGAATAAGGGTGGTATGTACACTAAAAGATGATATATTCCTTATAAAAGACTTAATAAAACAATTGCCAGATATACATATTTTAAGAGAAAAAGACTATGTAACAAATCCTAAGAAGAGTGGATATTCAAGTTATCATATTATAGTAGAAATACCAGTAAAGCTAACCCAGAAAACAATATATGTAAAATGTGAAATCCAAATAAGAACACTTGCAATGGACTTTTGGTCAAGTTTTGAACATAAGGTAAAATATAAAAACAAAGATGTAGATAAAAAGATTTCAAAAGAGTTAGTAGCATATGCAAAAGTAGTAAACAAATTTGATAACAGGATGATTTCAATAAAAAAATGAAAAGAAGAAGGTAAAGTGTAATGCTTTGCCTTTTTTTGCCATTACTTAAAACATAATAGATAAAATATTATATATCAACATTTAGCATTTATTGTTTAAGTAGTTAATTTATATATGTAAAATTTTATCAATTGCTAGACTTTTTTATATTTATATGATATCATATAATATGTAGAATAATTAGTTATAAACGTTTTATGGAGGTGAAGAAAATGGATGAAGGGTCGAAAAAAAGCTCTAAAACAAATATAGATAAGAATATAGAACAAAACGATGGAGATAACCTCTTCATTCATTTTTTGTTGAAATAAATATTCTTATCCATTTCTAAAATAGGGGGAAGAGGAAATGGAAATAGAAATAAAAGAAATACAAGAACTAATAAACAAGAGAGAGTTTAACAAGCTAAAAGTCAAGTTAAATGAGGTAAATGAAGCTGATATACCTGCATTACTAGAAGAACTAGACAAAGAAAATGTAGTAAAAGTATTTAGGCTATTATCAAAAGAGTTAGCAGGAGAAGCATTCTCTTATATGGAAGCAGATATGAGAGAGAAATTAGTGCAAAGTCTAACAGATGCAGAATTAAAAAACGTTATGGATGAGTTATTTATGGACGATACTGTAGACTTAATAGAAGAAATGCCATCAAACATTGTACCTAGGTTATTAAGAGTAGTAAATAAAAAAGACAGAAAGATAATAAATGACTTATTAAAATATCCAGAAGACAGTGCTGGAAGTATCATGACAACAGAATTTGTAGACTTAAGAGAAGATATGACAATTGCACAAGCATTGCAAAGAATAAGAGATATAGGTGTTGATTCAGAAACAATATATACATGTTATGTATTAAGTAACAATAGAGTATTAATGGGAATAGTAAATATAAAAGAAATATTAATATCAAAAGAAGACACACTTATAAAAGACTTAATGGAAACAAATATTATATCAGTAAATACAATAGAAGACCAAGAAGAAGTAACAAAATTATTTGACAAATATGATTATTATGCATTACCAGTAGTAGATACTGAAAATAGACTAGTAGGAATAATAACAATGGATGATGCCATTAACGTTTTACAAGATGAAGTATCAGAAGACTTTGAAAAGATGGCAGCTATTACGCCAAATGAAGAAAGTTATTTTAAAACATCTGTATTTCAGCATGCAAAAAGCAGAATAATATGGCTATTAGTATTAATGTTATCAGCAGCAGTAACTGGAGGAATAATAACAGAATATGAACAAGCATTTGCAGCAATTCCATTACTTGTAGCATTTATACCAATGATAATGGGAACTGGAGGAAACTGTGGTTCTCAAAGTTCTACATTAATAATACGTGGTCTTGCTACAGATGAAATAGAGCCACGTGATATTTTCAAAGCATTATGGAAAGAATTTAGAGTTGCACTATTAGTTGGTGTTGTACTTGCAGTGGTAAATGGTATAAGAACTGTATTGCAATACCAAGATTTCCAATTAGCAATTATTGTAGGATTAACCTTAATTGCAACAGTTATACTTGCAAAAGCCTTAGGATGTTTGCTACCATTATTAGCCAAAAAGCTTAAACTAGACCCAGCTATTATGGCGGCACCACTTATTACAACATTAGTAGATGTTTTTTCAATATTAGTTTATTTCCAAATAGCAACAGCGCTTATGGGATTATAAAGTTTAAAGCATTTCTAACAGTTAAGTTAGAGATGTTTTTTATTTTCTAAATTTCATGCTAAGTTTGGAGGTCCTATTGTAAAATCCATGTGAATTATTGACTTTTATGTAAAGTCGTAATATAATATTTGTGGTATTTCATGTGCTTATATCAAAGGCAAATTGACTTTGGTAGCCTAAAGTGTATATGCACAAATACACACTTAAGAAAGGAGTTTAACCTTAGTAACTAAATAGTATTAAATAAGGGAGGGGAATTTTATGAATCCCGAGCTTATAAACCTTAGCCCCACAGAATATTTATGCCCTTTTTGTGGTGAATGGCATAAATATAGGTGTTGGAAGGCAAAAAGTATTCTAAAGAAAGTGATAAGGGCAAAAAGGCCAGTATGCCTGTGGATGCTTTTGTTGAACAGGCAAAGGTAATTGTGAAAAAGCTTATCCCTACTGCCTATACGACTCTCATCACTCTTCTGGTTTCCAAAAAAATCCTGGATTCTGAAGATTTTATTGATTTTTCTGAAGAGACAGAGGAGTATGTAGCAGAAATGTACAAAAATACAGTTCCTTATGATAAAGTTACTGAAGAATAAGGTTAACTCTATCCCCCTTAAGGTATTTACCTTGGGGGGGATATGAAATATATTAAAAAGACAAATATCCAAAATAAGGGAATATACTCATTTGAGTATATCCCTTTATATATGAAATATATTAAAAGGTAGTAGTATTTTAATAATATTACTACTGTTATTTTTTTCAAAAGTCACAAAATATAAAAGTGAACATAAAATATACTATGATAATTAACATTGGAGGGATATTCATGAAAAAAATACTTGAAGTAAAAGATATTTGTAAAACTTATCAAGCAGAAAATGGTGAAATACAGGCACTAAAAGACATTAGTTTTGAAGTAAAAGATGGAGAATTTATTAGTATAATAGGACCAAGTGGTTGTGGAAAATCTACTCTATTATCAATTATTTCTGGTCTTGAAGGCAAAACATCTGGAGAAACATACATAGATGGAAAACTAGGATATATGTTGCAAAAAGATAATTTATTAGAATGGAGAACCATATACAAAAATGTTTTACTAGGGCTTGAAATACAAAAAAACTGTACACAAGAAAACAAAGAATATGTAATAGATTTACTAAAAAAATATGGTTTATATGAATTTAAAGACAAATATCCAATGCAATTGTCAGGGGGTATGAGACAAAGAGTTGCACTAATTCGTACACTTGCAATAAGACCTAATATTTTGTTATTAGATGAAGCTTTTTCAGCTTTAGATTATCAAACTAGGTTAATGGTTACAGAAGACATATATAAAATACTTAAAAACGAAAATATTACTGCTTTAATGGTAACTCATGATATATCAGAAGCAATAAGTATGTCTGACAGGGTAGTAGTACTATCAAAAAGACCTGCCACAGTAAAGAAGATATACAATATAGACTTTGAAATGGAAAATAGGACGCCATTAAATTGTAGAGAAAAACCAGAATTCAGCAAATATTTTAATATAATGTGGAAGGAGTTAGAGGAACATGAAGAAAAAGAAGGATGAGATACTTTCAGAAGGTAGAAAACAATACCTAAGAAAAACAAAACTCAGAAAATTCGAAATATTAGCTACACAAATATGCATAGTAATAGCATTTATATTGCTATGGGAGTTTCTTGCAAACACAGGGAAGATTGATAGTTTTATAACAAGCCAGCCATCAAGAATACTAAAAACATTTTTGAATTTATCTTCAAATGATTTATTAATGCATTTGAAAATTACATGTACAGAAACAATTATAGGATTTGTATCAGGAACAATATTAGGTGTAATAATAGCAATAATATTATGGTGGTCATCTTTCATCTCAAAAGTTTCAGAACCATTTTTAGTAGTATTAAATAGCCTTCCTAAAATTGCATTAGGACCAGTAATAATTATATGGGTAGGAGCAGGAATGCCTGCAATAATTGTTATGGCATTATCAATTTCATTAATAGTAACCATTTTAGAAATACTAAATGGATTTTTACACACAGATAAAGAAAAAATCAAAATGGCACAAACATTTAATGCAAATAAATTCCAAACACTAACTAAAATAGTTATACCATCAAATATAGCAACATTTTTCAATACATTAAAAGTAAATATTGGATTATCTTTAGTAGGTGTAATAACTGGTGAGTTTTTAGTATCTAAAGGAGGACTAGGATATTTAATAGTATATGGTGGTCAGGTATTTCAACTTGATTTAGTAATGACAAGTGTAATTATTCTTGCAATTGTTGCAGCTTTAATGTACGAAAGCATAGTTTTATTAGAAAAAAGATTTGTAAAATAATAGGGGGATTTATGAAAAAGATATTAACAAGTTTAATTATTATAGCAATTATAGCTATAGCGATTTTTACAATTTTTAGTATAACTACTAATAACAAAAACAATGATAATAATAATGTAGAAACAGCAGAATTACAAAAGATACAATTAAATGAAGTAACAAGGTCTGTATTTTATGCACCACAATATGTTGCCATTTCTAATGGTTTCTTTGAAGAAGAGGGGCTTGAACTAGAGATAACAACAGGTCAAGGCGCAGATAAAGTTATGACTGCATTACTTTCAGGTCAAAGTGACATAGGTTTATGTGGACCAGAAGCAGCAATATATGTATATAATGAAGGAAAAGAAGATTATGTAGAAGTTTTTGGTCAATTGACACAAAAAGATGGTTCATTTTTAGTAAGTAAAGACCCAACAGACAATTTCTCATGGAAAGACCTAGTTGGAAAAACAGTAATACCTGGTAGAAAAGGAGGAGTTCCATACATGACATTTGAATATGTTCTTAAACAAAATGGAATAAATCCTAAGACAGATTTAGTTTTAGATGATAGTATACAATTTGACTTAATGGCAGGAGCATTTTCTGGTGGAAATGCAGAATATGTTACACTATTTGAGCCAACCGCTTCTATGACACAAGATGCTAAAAAAGGTTATGTAGTTGCTTCTGTAGGAGAAGCTGCTGGTGAAGTTCCATATACTGCATATTGTGCTAAAAAGAGTTATATTGCAGAAAACGAAAAAACTATAGAAAGTTTTGCAAGAGCAATATATAAAGGAGAACAATGGGTAAAAAATCATTCAGCAAAAGAAATAGCTGAAAAAATCCAAAGTTTCTTCCCAAATACTTCATTAGAATCATTAGAAACTTCAGTTCAAAAATATAAAGATATAGATGCATGGAAAGAAAATCCTATATTAAAAGAAGAAGCATTTAATAAGCTACAAGAAATAATGACAGAAGCAGGAGAATTAGATACTAAAGCTCCATATAACAAAGTTGTAAACAATACTTATGCAGAAAAAGTAAGTAAATAAAATCATTATTTCATAAAATTGGGTAGACATATAAGAATATATGTAATATAATAACATCTAGTATTGAATACTAGATGTTATTATTTTTTAGTCTAAAAAAAATAATATAGGGAATTATAATAAAAAATGATAAGTTTTATATAATTAATTTAATGGAGGTTTGTATGAAAAGAACAAAACTAGAAAATAGAATATTACCAACTTATACTAAGGGAGAAGAAATTTTTAATATGGTTTCTCATATTGTAGGTGGAGTTGCGGGGATTGTCACAATTGTTTTATGTAGTGTGTTTGGTGCAATAAGGCATAATCCATATGGAATAATAAGTGGAATTATATTTGGGGTTTCAATGATATTCTTATATACAATGTCAAGCATATATCATGGGCTGAGTCCCAATTTAAAATCAAAGAAAGTATTTCAAGTATTAGACCATTGTGCAATATTTGTTTTAATAGCTGGGTCATATACACCATTTGCCTTATGTACATTACGTTCATATTCAACAGCTTTAGGGTGGACAATATTTGGGGTAATATGGGGATTTGCTGTACTAGGAATTATACTAAATTCAATTGACCTAAAAAAATATAAGATTTTCTCCATGTTTTGCTATCTAGCAATGGGATGGTGTATTATTGTAAAAGGAAATATATTACCCGAAACGCTAAGTATACCAGGTTTTGCATTATTACTTGCTGGTGGAATAATTTATACAATAGGAGCAATACTTTATGGAATTGGGAAAAAATATAAATATGTACATTCATTATTTCACATCTTTGTATTTTTAGGAAACATTTTACATGTATTATGTGTACTAATGTATGTAATATAAAAATTAGATTTACATATTTTAAAAGCATTTAATTTTAAAATAGTATTCGACAAACTCCATTTTCTCTCATATTATATATAGATAGTTATGGAAAGGAGGACAATTTATGTGAATCTAAATGGAGTACAAATAGGGTTTGCAATAACAGGTTCATTTTATACTTTTAAAAATGTTATAGAAGAAATTGAAAAACTAGTAAAGTTAGAAGCCAACATTATTCCAATAATGTCTAACACATCATATACAGTTGATTCTAAATATGGTAAATCAGAAGAACTTGTAAAGCAATTAGAACATATAACTAAAAACAAAGTAATTCATACTATACAAGAAGCAGAAAAATTAGTTCATAATAATATAATGGATATAATGGTAATTGCACCTGCAACAAGTAATACAATTGCAAAAATATCTAATAACATTTCAGATACAACTATAACAACTACACTTAAATATCACTTAAGAGAAAAAAAGCCTGTTGTTATAGGGATAGCTTGTAATGATGGTCTTTCATCAAGTGGAGAAAATATTGGTAGACTACTTGATAGAAAAAACTATTATTTTGTTCCTTTTGGTCAAACAAACCCAATTACTAAACCGTGTTCATTATATTTTGACCCTAAATACTTAATAAAAACAATTCAATTTGCACTAAATGGTGAACAATTGCAACCAATACTAGTATAATAAAATAGGGTGTAGGGAGTAGAAGCTTCTAAAAAAGTATAACATACAAAAATACTTGCAAAGATATGGTCAATTATATGGCTATAAATTGCAAGTATTTTTAGTTTATTTATCATTTAAAGGATTACTTTCAACAGCATTCCTAACTCTTTCATTATTTACATGTGTATATATTTCTGTAGTAGAAATACTTTGATGTCCCAAAAGTTCTTGTAAAGCTCTAATATCAACATCTCCATACTGATACATTAATGTTGCTGCAGTGTGTCTTAATTTATGAACAGATAAATTTTTTGAATCCAATCCAGCTTGCTTAAGTTCCTTACTAATAATATTTTGTACAGTTCTATTACTAATTCTTCTTTTTTGTTCACTTAGAAACAACGCTTTATCTGAGTTTTTAGCATCTTTTTTTATTAGATTTTGAGGTGGGCGAGAAGATATATAATCATTTAATGCCTTCATACAAGATTTATTTAAGTATATTGTACGTTCTTTGTTTCCTTTTCCTATTACAGTCATTTTACATTCACTAAAATCAATATCATTAATATTAATTCCAACTAACTCTGATAATCTCATTCCACAATTCAGAAAAAGTGTAGTAATAGCAAAATCCCTTTTTGCATTTCTATTTTCGTCATTGTCTGCAACCTCTAATAGTTTTCTGCTATCTTCTAGTGATAAATATTTAGGCATCCTTTTTTCTAATTTAGGAGTTTCTAAATTTTGGGCAGGATTAACTTCTAAAATCTTTTCTTTAATACTCAAAAACTTAAAAAATATTCTAATAGTAGAAATCTTTCTAGCTCTTGTTGAAGCTTTACTTTTATTATCAATTGCTAAATGCGATATATATGTGTGTATATCATTTAACGTTATTCTTTTCAAGTCTTTTACAGTAAATAGTCTTATATCGATTTCATCATAATCTGTCTTATCTGTTAGTTTAAAGTGTATCATCATAAACTTTAAAAAATTAGATAAGTCGTAATTATATTCTTTTACTGAATTGGGCGATTTATTTAATATTGTTATTGAATAATCTAAAAATGAATTTAGATAGTCTGGATTTTTCTCTTTTGATATCATATTCCATCTCCATATAATTAATATTTTATGATATAATAACATTTAATGAGAAAAAAATAAAGGGTTTATATAAAATTTTTAGCATGACTATCTACTAAAAGCAGCACAACCTATTTAGGCTATGCTACTTTTAGTTTGTATACTTATATAGGTCTCTTCCAATAACACTCAACAACAAAAAGGTATGGCTCAGATTCATATAAATCTGAGACACCTAACTTTTTGCTTCTTTTCAAGGCTCGATAAATCTTGTGTATGTCATTCCTATAACATGTAACACCTGTGATTTTAGAGACCTTGGGACCATATATTATGGTTGCTCTACTTAGTCGCCAGTTGAACTCAATTCTAAAAGTCCGTTTATAGACGTCCTTCATCCTCCAGTATTCTAGTTGATTAACAATTTCATTTATTATCCTTTCAGCAGGAGACTCATAATTCTCTTTGTCACACATATTTGGTTGTCTAAGTTGTTTAAAAGTAGGTAGCATAACTGGTTCCTCCTTATTCATATGTATACAGGATTCCTTCAATGTAAGCATATTGCTTTAGATGACATTTTATCATATTTTACATAATATTACAATAATATTTTTAAAAGTTTTTATATAGATGTTTACAATTTAATAATTGGTTTATAATTATTATGAATATCTTAAGAATAATATTTTCAGTTGATAACAAATTTAATTTATGCTATTATATTGTTTAATAGCAAAATATGTAATAAAAAATATATAAAGGGGGAAGAATAGAAAAGATGAATGTTTCAAAAGATATAATATATATAGGAGCAAATGATAAAGACATTGACTTATTTGAAAGTCAATATATTGTACCAAATGGAATATCATATAATTCATATTTAATAAAAGATGAAAAAATTGCAATAATGGATACAATTGATAAAAGGAAAACTGAGGAATGGTTTAAAAATTTAGAAAATGCATTAGAAGGAAGAAATCCAGATTATTTAGTTGTGTCACATTTAGAGCCAGACCATTCATACAATATACAAAATATAATTGAAAAATATCCTAATATAAAAATTGTTAGTACAAAGAAAAGCTTCGAATTCATACCACAATTTTTTAATACCTTAGACATAGATAACAGAAAAATTGAAGTAGGAGAAGGAGACATTTTAGATTTAGGAAAACACAAGTTGCAATTCATAATGGCTCCAATGGTGCATTGGCCAGAAGTTATGATGGAATATGAGCAAACAGAAAAAATACTTTTTTCTGCAGATGGTTTTGGAAAATTTGGTTCATTAGATGTAGATGAAGAATGGGACTGTGAAGCTAGAAGATACTATTTTAATATTGTTGGGAAATATGGTATGCAAGTACAATCAGTATTAAAAAAAGCCGCTACTCTAGAAATAAAAAAAATCTGTCCACTACATGGACCTATTTTAAGTGAAAATCTAGAACATTATATAAATTTATATGATATATGGAGTTCATACAAACCAGAAACAGAAGGAGTTTTTATAGCTTGTAGTTCAATATATGGAAACACAATGGAAGCAGCACAAAACTTGAAATGTCTATTAGAAGAGAATGGTCAAAAGGTTGAATTAGCTGACTTATCACGAGAAGATTTTGCAGAATGTGTTGAAAATGCATTTAGATACAGTAAAATTGTTTTAGCATCAGCAACATATAATATGGGTATGTTCACATCAATGGAAAGATTTTTACATGAATTAAAAAATAAAAACTATCAAAATAGAACTATTGGTTTAATAGAAAATGGTACTTGGGCTCCAAATGCTGGTAAATGCATGAAAGAAATCTTATCTCAAATGAAAAACATTCAAATAATAGAACCAATGGTTACAATAAAATCAACATTAGATGAAGCAAGTAGAAAACAATTAAAATCACTTGCAGATGAATTATTAAAATAAGAATATAATTGAAATATTTCAATTTATATAAAAGAGTTATGGGAGGAGGAAAAGTCATGAAATATAGATGTACAGTTTGTGGATATATTTATGATGAAACAGAAGAAGGAGTAAAATTTGAAGAATTACCAGAAGAATGGGTATGCCCATTATGTGGTGTTGGTAAAGACATGTTTGAAAAAGTAGAAGAATAATATATATGATTACAAAACGAGGTTTAGGGATGGATAAATTAGATATAGATAAAAAAGAACTAATAAATGAAATTATAATTATATTTTGGGTTTTTATAATAGGAAGTGTATTAGGATATGTATATGAAATGATAGTTGTACTATTTCAAAAAGGATTTTTTGAATCAAGACAAGGGCTAATATATGGTCCTTTTACTCCAGTATATGGAATAGGAGGAATTGTTTATTATCTTGCATTTAAAATTATAAAAACACGAAATAAAGGTTTAGTATTTATACTAACTATGATATTAGGAGGAGTAACAGAATATTTAGCTTCTTATATTCAGGAAAAAGCTTTTGGAACAATATCATGGGATTATTCTAATTTATTATTTAATATAAATGGAAGAACAAGTTTATTGCATTGTTCTTATTGGGGAATTGCAGGAATTTTATATGTTTGCTATATTGAACCACTAATTAAAAAAGTGAAATCACATATAAATTCAGTTTCCTTAAAAATTGCCTTTTCTATACTTTTCACATTTATGACATTCAACATATTAATTTCTTGTGCTGCAGCACAGAGGCAAGAAGAAAGAAGGAATAGTATAGAGTCTGATAGTAAATTTGATATGTTCTTAGATAAATATTATCCAGATGAGTATATGGATAAAGTGTATGCAAATAAAAAAAATATGTAATATTTTAAGTTACAAATAAATGTAAATATATTAAGGGAGTAAATTATATTGATGATTACTTCCTTTTATGTTATAATCCATTTATCATTAAAAAGAGAATAATGCAAAAATGAAGGGAATTGTTATGAAAATAATTATACATAGGGGAACAAATCAAATAGGAGGATGTATCACTGAAATTATTTCAGAAGCTGGTACTAGAATTATTATAGATATAGGTTCAAACTTACCAAATGCAGAAGGCAAAAAGAGTAAAGAAATAGAATTACAGGGGCTAACAAAAGGTAAAGCAAAATACGATGCCATATTTATTACTCATTATCATGGAGACCATATTGGACTATATAATAAAATATTACACCAAATTCCAATTTATATAGGTGAAACAACAAAAGAAATTTTTAAACTACTACAAAATAAGCTATATAAGATTGATTTAGTAGAAAAGAAAGACTTAGAAAAAATAAATAGCTTCAATACTTTTAAGATACCTGGTAAAATACAAATAAAGGATATTACAATCACACCTATTGCTGTTGACCATTCCGCTTTTGATGCATATATGTTTTTGATAGAATGTGATGGCAAAAAGCTTTTACATACAGGAGATTTCAGAACACATGGTCAAAGAGGAAATGCAGTTATTAGAGCACTTACAAAATATGTAGGAAAAGTAAATTGTCTTATCTGTGAAGGTACAACATTATCTAGAGAAAAAGAGCCTGTATTATCTGAAGTGCAGTTACAACAAAAAGCAGAAAAAATATTTAAAAGTAATAAATTTAATTTCGTGTTATGTAGTAGTACCAATATTGATAGAATAGCAGCTCTGCATAAAGCAGCTATTAAGTCAAACAAAATGTTTATTTGTGATAAATACCAAAAAAGCGTATTAGACTATATAGATAGTATCTCAAGAAGTAGTCTTTATAAATTTGATTCTAGCCGAGATACAAAAGTCTACTATTATGAAAATAATTTAATTAGTACAATGACAGAATATGGATTTGTTATGTTAATAAGAGCTAATAGACTATCCAAAACCATTCTTAATAAATTTCCCAAAAGTACATTTATATATTCAGAATGGCTAGGATATTTAAAAAATGATAATGAAGAATATAAAAAAATTCAGGAAATTGTACCAAATGACTATATATATTTACATACAAGTGGACATGCTAGTCCAGAAGCAATAAAAAAAGTTATTGAAGTTACTAGCCCAGACATTGTTATACCAATACATACAGATGAGAAAGGAAATATTAATAAACTAACAAATAAGGCAAAATTATTAGAAGATGGAGAAGAATTTATTATAAATTAAAGGAGTATATAATGAGAAAATTAAATCAAAAATTTGAAGATATGTTTAAAAATGAATATAATGGAATAATCCAGTATGTAAAAAAAAATGATAAGGTATTTTTAGGAATAAGACACAACTATATTAATTTATATGTTGATGGAGGAAGTTTTTTAAAACTTACATATCATCCAAAATTAAATTGTTGTATAGGAGGAGTTGACAATAAATATTTTGTTAATGGAATAAAGATGCCAAAAGGTTTAGAAGCAATAAATAATAAAGTAATAGATAATATTCAAAATTGGCTAGACTTATTTGATGAACTAATATTAGCAATTCAAGCATACCAAAGAGGAGATTGGGGAGAAGAAAAAAGCAAAAAAATAGTAAAAAGAGAAAAGATTATTCAACAAAAATTAGTAAAAGAATTCAACCAAAACTCAGATTACTTTGCATATGATATTGAATACTCAATGAAAGGAGTAAATGACTATATTTTAGATTCCAATAAAAACAAAATAAAAATGAAAAATGGTACATATAGAACAAAATCATTAGGAAGAGCAGATATAATGTTAATAGGGAAACCAATTAATAATAAAATAAAAATATATTGTATGGAAGTTAAAGAAGGTTTAGGTGCATTTGGTGGAGTTTTACCCAATATATCAAAACAATCATCTGCTCCAAGTTTTGGAAGTGGAATAGCAGGTCATTTAAAAAACAATGTTGCAGTTATAAGTTCTGCAAGAACTGGGATTGCCTATAAAGCTAAAGACAATGCTGTTGAATACAAAATAAAAGAAACTTTAATTGAAGAAATAAAATATGCTTTACATTTTTATAATAGATTTGATTTATTAAAAAATACTAACTTCAAAAATCTAACAGATAAAGAAATTGATGGAATAAAACTATGTGACAAAAAAGATGCTGTAGAATTAGTCTTTTTCCTTGGGAACTATACAGATAGAACACCAGGTTGTTTTGAAAAATATTTAGGTATAAATTTAGCGCCTGATTTATGTTCAGCATACTCTGTAAAGAATTTGTTAGACAATAAAAAGAAAAATGAGATAAATTTAGATTATATAAAAACAGAGGAATTGTTTGATTTTAAAGTATTAAAAACGGCAAAGAATTGTTTTGATAGTAATTTCGATTTAGATATTGAACATTATGATACTATTCATAAAGAAGAATTCAAAAAATAATAAGGAGCAAACATATGTTACAAAAAGAAATAAAAAAACAAATCATACCAACTTTAGTTAATTTAAATGAACTATTAAATTCACAAAAAAGATACTTTGTCCCAATATATCAAAGACCATATGATTGGGATGAATGGAATATTGCCAAATTGATTGAAACATTAAGCAAACTAAATGAAGAGAAAAGATACGTTTTTTTAGGAAATATGGAATTTAGAGAAGAAGAAAATATGCAACAAATTATAGATGGACAGCAAAGAATAACAACACTATTAATGTTATTAAATTATTTGAATTCAGAGGCATATTCAGACAATATAATAAAAGAAATGTTAAAAATAAAGGCACAGGGTGAAAATGGTAATGGTACTATAATTGATGACCAATATAAATTTGAAGAATTTATTAGAAACAAAGAATTCAGTTCAAAAGAATTAGCTGAATTAGAAGGTTATTCTAATGCTAGATTAAGAAAAGAAAAAACAAGGAATTTCAAAAATTCTAATGTTTATAGGCTTAACTATCATTATATAAAAACCAGCTTAAAAAATATAAACATTATAACTAAAGAGCAAAAGCAAAAATTCGCCACAAATATTTTAAATAATACTTATGTTGTAACTATAAATTTAAAGCAAGATATACAAGAAAGTGAAGCAATAGATATATTTGATGCAATCAATACAACTGGAAAGCCCTTAAGTATAAAAGACATATTTAAAATAAAAATGTATGAATACAGTAAAAACAGAGGAAAAAACAATCCAGATAAAGTAATTCAAAGTATTAACAAGTTATATAATAAAATAGAAGAAAAAAATAGTCAAATTGTTAATAATGAATCTCTTATTAGAGAAGAAGAATCAACAGGCAAGTCTGAATATAATGAAATTAACATGATATCTGAAACATTTTCTCAAGATGATATTTTAAAGGTATATAAATTCATACTTATTTCAAGAGTAGTTAATAATAAAAATAAAGAAGAAAGAGCCAATTATAAAAGTGAGTTGTTTAATATGTCAAATGACAACTTTTACAATAAATTGTTCCTTCAAATATTAGATAAAAATTCAAAAAAGCAATTTGAGGGATTTGAAAAACAAGAAATTGATGTACAAGAATTACAAGATATACATGAAGCATATGCAAATTTAGCAGATATAGTATTAAATTTAGAAAACATAGATGCAGAAACATATTTTGCATATAAGATGTTAAAAGGATATACTAGATATTCATGGGCTTATAGGTTTTTACCAGTTTTGTTTTTATGGAGATTCAAAAAAATAGACACTAACTTTAATTGTTTTGTAATAAATATCAGCAAAATATTTGAATATTATACTATTACAAAAAAGCAAGTTATAAATTATGTTAAAACATTTATAAATGATATAATAATTCAAATTGTGAACCCAGACTCAAGTCCAAAAGAAATAAATAAACAAATAAAAGATGAATTAAAGAAGTGTAGTAGAAAAATACTTCATAACGAATTACAAGGAGAAGTATCAAACACTTGGTGGAAAAAGAACATATCTTGTTTGATTTTAGCCAAAAACGCTGAGAAAAAGTGTGAAAATGAGAATAATCAAAAATTATTAAAAAGATATCAAAGATTATTTACAAGAAAATTTGATATAGAACATATTTGTGCAACTGGTAATGATGATAAAAGGTTTAGAGGAAACAAAAATGCTATTGGAAATTTAATGCTTTTAGAATATTCAATAAATAGAAATATAAAAAATGATGATATAGAAAAGAAAATATTAAAATATACTCAATCAAAATTTGAAATTGTTAAAAATGAAGTTTTGCTTTTAAATATGGGGCTTGAAAACTATTATAAAAATTATGAAATGCGTCAAATCGATAAGATAGCAGAAATAGAAGCATATTTTGATTAGTAAAAAGGAGAATAATAAAATGGATTTATATGAGAAAAATGGAAATGTACTATACATATTAAATGTGTTAAAAAAATATAGTGATGAAGAACATATGGTCTCAGTGACAGAAATTCAAAGAAAAATCAAGGAGATATATGATGTACAAATTGATACAAGAACAATCAGAAGAAATATAAATCTTTTAAAATATAAGTTAAATTATGACATAAGTACAAGAGAAGAAAATGGAAAAGGGTATTATATTAATAGAGACCCTGATACGGATTTTGAACCTGGAGAAATAAGAGCCATAATTGATAATTTTAGTTATGCAAATTATATTGTCCCAAGAGTTGCTAAAGACATAATTGAAAAATGTAAAAACATTCAAAGTGTATATGAAAATGAAAAACTAAAAGATTATCAAATATATGCAAATGATTCAAAAACAGAAAATGTAGAGGTAATTAAGAATATAGAGGATATCACAAATAGCATATATAACAATAATAAAATAAAATTTGAATATTGGAAATACATAATCACAAATAAACTAGAAAAAAAGATAGTAAGTTCTCCAACAGTTTCTCCATATGCGATTATATATAATAAGCAAGAGTTTTATCTAATTGGTATAAAAGAAGGGCAACAAAACTTTTATAATTATAGATTAGATAGAATAAAAAATATAAAAATTCTTAATGAAAAAATCTCAATAAAAAAGAAAAAAAGCGAAGTACAAGAGTTTGCCGAATCTTCAGTTGAGATGTATGGAGGCAAGAAAGAGGAAGTTGAAGCAATTTGCAATATTAGACTATTAGATGCTATTTTCGATATATTTGGCAGAAATGTTACTATTGAAAAAATATCTGGAGATGATAATAACTTTAAATTAATTGTTGATACAAATCCTTTAGGTTTTAGAATGTGGGCTATGAGAAATATAGATTTGGTTGAAGTAAAAAGACCATTATCTCTTAGAGAAGAAATGAGAAAAATTATAAAAGAAGCGGCAAATAAATATAACCAATAAAATATATAATAGAAATGGAAATATAATATATGATAGATATAGAAGCAATTATTAAAGAATTTATAGAAGGTACTTACAATAATACAGATTATCCTACAAAATATTCTGTATGTGAATCATTAAAAAACAGAGGAAAATACTCACAATATATATACAATGAATTTAGTTTACAACATGAACTAGGAAATTATTTAAGATACAAGTTAAATAAAGAGACAAATGGAAATTTTGAATATTTTGTTATATTTGAATATAATATTAATGAATTAATAGACAATAACTCAAAGATTGATACTTGTAAAAGAGAAATTGATATTTTAATTATCAAATACAATACCAAAAAAGGGTGTACAGAAAAAAAGTATGCAATAGAATTAAAATATCTAAAAAATGAGGCATATCCATATAGAATGTTTCAATGTATAAAAGATATGAGGTTTATGAATGACGTTTTAGAAGCAGGTATTGATGAGTCATATTGTGTAGTAGTAACTGAAAACAGAGGTTTTTATGAAAGTACAAGTGAAAAGAACAAACATTTACACGAAAATAAAAAATTATTATCGGCTTATAAAAACTATGAAAAATCTCTAAATGAAGAAAAGGAAAGACTGTTAAAAAATCTAGGAAAAAATAATAAGGAACTTAAAAAAATTAACAAGCAAATAGAAATGGTAGAAGAAATAATAAATGCAAATAATAAAGATTGTTTTCCTATAATTTACAAGTATTTTCGAGAATCAAATTGTGTATGGGAACGAGGAAAATATATTTATAGTAACTTAATAAATAAGTTAGACATAATTGATATAAATGATTTTAACAAAAAAATGAAGTTTGAATGGTATTCTGTTAATAAAGAAGACATAAATGAGACAAATAAATATTATATTTTAAAGTTTGAAAAAAAACATCACAATGCAATACGTGACCACTGATATTTTAATCTTAATTCTTATAATGTATAATAAAAACACTATAAGAATTAAGATTTTTTATATAAGGAGGAAATAAAAGATGTTAAATAATTACAAATTAGATGCAGAAGATGAGGAAATTTTAAATGAACTAGATAATTTATGTGGAGTTGTTCAAAACAAAGATGTACTAAAGGATATAATTACATATATTAAATTAAGGCAAAATGATGAACTAGATTTTGGGAATTACAATATAATTATACGAAATGACTCTTCTTACAATTTATTAAATGACCTTATAAGAGTTTGTGCTAAAATATTTGTGAAATATGAAATTATTTCAAATGATAGGATATGTTGTTTAGATAAAATAATAAATAGCAGAAGAAGTTGTCCTTTTGATAAAATATCTGGAATTGAAGAAAGTATCATTGTAATTAATGACAGGAAATTACACATCGAATATACAGATGAAATTGATAATTTGAGTAGAATTATGAAGCAATTTAAAGATAAAATATTTATTTTTGAGGACACGAATTATTGTGAAGGAGAAACAGATGCAGAACTTGGTCCTCTTGTAAATTGGAGATTAACAATTGAAAAGATATCATTAGAGGATAAACTAATGTATTGTAGAAATAGGTTAGATGAGAATAATTTAAAATATAAAAAGCAAGATATAAAAGAATTTGTAGATGTACCATTTTGGATGTTAAAAAACATGATAAATAAACTTATAATTGAATGTAAAAGTGGAAGTATCAATTTAATTAATAAGCAAATGCTTAACAAGAATAAACAAACATTTACAAAAAGCAATTCTAATCATCGTTCTAGAAATAGAAATAAAAAGGCTGATAAAAGTGCAAAAGAGGAATTGAATGGTTTAATTGGACTTGAGGGCATCAAAATGCAAATGGATAAAATTCTCAACTATGTAAAATTAAATAAGGAGAGAGGCAAAATGCCTACATTACATATGTGTTTTACAGGTAATCCTGGAACAGGAAAGACTAGCATTGCTAGAATAATTGGGAAGTTATTTGAACAAGAAAACATTTTAAGTGGAAGTGGTGATTTTGTTGAGATTCATGGACGAGACTTAGTAGCTAAATATGTAGGGTGGACTGCACAGAAAGTTCATAATACAGTCGAAAAAGCTATTGGAGGAGTTTTATTTATAGATGAAGCATATAGTTTGGTTTCTGATACAAAAGGTGGATTTGAGGATGAAGCTATTGCAACATTGATAAAAGAAATGGAAGACCATAGAGATGAAATCTGTATAATACTTGCAGGTTATACTAATGAAATGGAAAATTTAATTAGGCAGAATCCAGGTTTTGAAAGTAGAATACAATTTACAGTTGAATTTCCAGATTATAATGAAAATGAATTACTAGAGATATTTACAGAATTGTGCAAGAAAGAACACTATAGGTTGTCAGAGACAGGAAAAGATATTCTAATAAATCATTTTGCTATTGCCAAAAGTAAAGAAGCTTTTGGTAATGGAAGATATGTAAGAAATATATTTGAAAAAGTAAAATTTGAACAAGCAGACAGAATAATTAGAACTAGTAGTAAATCAGTAAACACAATTAATAAAACTGATATTGAATGTGCACTTAAATCTTTTACATTAGATATAAAAGAAAAGAGAAAAATCGGTTTTTGTGGTTAAAGAAATAAGGAATCTAGATGAAAAATCTAGATTTTTTATTTTTGTATTGACACAGTGTCAGAAAAGTGATATAAAATAAATATCTGACACAGCGTCAGATATGACAGAGTATAAAAATATACAAGCAAATATATACTACAAGTAAAAGGAGGGTATAAATGTCAAAAGAAACAACAGATTTAAGAAAAGAAGAAATTATAAGTGCATGTGAAGAACTATATGAAAATTGTAGTTTTAAAGATATAACAATAAAGCTTATAGGGGAAAAAACCTCATTATCAAGACCATCTATATACAATTACTTTCAAACCAAAGAAGAGATATTTCTTGCATTGTTGAAAAGAGAATATGAAAAATGGATAGAAGATTTAGAAAAAATATATGTCAAAAACGAAAAGATGGAAAAAGAACAATTTGCAGATATATTAGCAAAAACAGTTGAGAAAAGAAAAAAGCTACTAAAATTACTATCTATGAATTTATATGATATTGAAGAAAATAGTAGTGTAGACAGTTTGATAGACTTTAAAAAATCATATAATAGTGCAATAAAATTAGTAAAGAAATTATTAGATAAGTATTTTAAAGAAATGAATGAGGAAAATAAAAACGAATTCTTATTTTCATTTTTTCCATTAATGTTTGGACTTTATCCATATGCTTTTGCAACCAAAAAGCAAAAAATAGCAATGGAAAAAGCAAATGTATTATATAAGGAATACACAATATATGAAATTGCGTACATGAGTATAAAAAAGCTATTAGTAGTATAAAAGTACAAGTGGAACAGGAATAAGTGGATGTGAAAATGATTTAAAAAATGCTTATCCACAATATAATTGGAAAAAATGAAAAAGATTAAATAGAAAGGAAAAAAATAGTTATGTATTTAGAAAAAATTAATAGTCCAAAGGACATAAAAAACTTAAAAATAGAGGAATTAAATCAGTTATCAGAAGAAATAAGAAAGGCATTAATGAATAGATTAACAAAAATGGGAGGACATTTTGGACCAAATTTTGGTATTGTAGAAACAATAATTGCAATGCATTATGTATTTGAATCTCCAAAAGACAAATTCGTATTTGATGTATCACATCAAACATATACACATAAAATGCTAACAGGAAGAAAAAATGGGTATCTTTATGAAGAACAATTCAAAGAAGTATCAGGATATACAAATCCAGAAGAAAGTGAGCATGATTTCTTTAATATAGGACATACATCAACCTCAATTAGTCTAGCATCTGGGTTAGCAAAAGCAAGAGATTTAAAAGGAGATAATGAGAATATCATTGCAGTTATTGGAGATGGCTCACTAAGTGGTGGAGAGGCATTTGAGGGATTAAATTATGTTGGCTCAGAACTAGGTTCAAACTTTATAATAGTTGTAAATGACAATCAGCAATCTATTGCAGAAAACCATGGAGGAATTTATAAAAATTTAGAAGAGTTAAGAAAAACAAATGGAACAGCAGAAAACAATTTATTTAAAGCAATGGGATTAGACTATATTTATGAAAATGAAGGTAATAATATTGAAAAAATGATAAAAACATTTGAAAAAGTAAAAAACATAAATCATCCAATAGTAATTCATATAAATACCAAGAAAGGGAAAGGCTTTAAACTTGCAGAAGAAAATAGAGAAATTTGGCATTGGTGTATGCCTTTTGATGAGAAAACAGGTAAATCAACTATTAACTTTGGGGATGAGGAAGATTATGCAACATTAACAGCAGATTTATTACTTGAGAAAATGAAAAAAGATAAAACTGTAGTGGCAGTTACTCCAGCTATGCCTACAACTATTGGTTTTAATATTGAAAAAAGAAAGCAAGCAGGAAGTCAATTTGTAGATGTAGGAATAGCAGAAGAACATGCAATTGCTTTAATCTCAGGAATTGCAAGAAACGGAGCAAAACCTATACTTGGAACAAATGCAACATTTATACAAAGAACATATGACCAAATATCACAAGACTTATGTATAAATAACAATCCAGCAACAATAGTTCTAAACTATACATCAGTTGCAGGATTGAATGATGTTACACATTTGGGAATATTCACTATTTCTGCTTTTTCACATATTCCAAATTTAGTAATACTTGCTCCAACAAATAAGAATGAATATATGTCAATGCTTGATTGGTCAATTGAGCAAAATAAATATCCTGTAATGATACTAATGCCTGGAAATGGAGTAATAAAAGATGAGAGAATAGCAGATAAAGATTATAGTAATATAAATAAATATAAAATAGAAGTACATGGAGAAAGGGTCGCAATTATAGCAGCTGGTGATTTCTATCAGATTGGAGAAAAAGTTTTAGAAGTAGTAAAAGAAAAACTAGGATTTACACCAACATTAATTAATCCAAGATATCTAACTGGATTAGATAATACAATGTTAGAAGAATTAAAGGAAAAGCATAAAATTGTAATAACATTAGAAGATGGACTTTTAGATGGTGGATTTGGAACAAATATTTCAAGCTATTATGGAACAGCAGATATGAAAGTAAAAAATTATGGGTTAAAAAAAGAGTTTATAGATAGATATGATATAGATGATATATTAAAAGAAAATTGCCTTACTCCTGAGCAAATATTAAAAGACATTGAACAAATGTTATAATAGTAAAAAGAGTTAATCTTGATATTTTGAGATTAACTTTTTTTGTAATATCTATTGACAATATAAAAGCAAAATAGTATTATTGTATTATGCAAGTAATACAATAATAGAAAGGAAAAGAGTTGTGAATTATATTTTTGATAATGATAGACCAATTTATGTTCAATTAGTTGAGAAATTAAGACTAGAAATAGTTTCTGGAAATTTAAAGGTAGGGGATAGGCTACCTTCTGTAAGAGAGCTAGCACTTGCAGTAAGAGTCAATCCCAATACAATGCAAAAAGCTTTAGCTGAATTAGAAAGTGAAGGCTTAGTTTACACAGAAAGAACTAATGGAAAATTTGTAACAGATAATAAAAAATTAATTGAAGAAATAAAAAGGAATTTAGCTAAAGAAAAAGTAAAAAAATACTTAAATGATATGAAAGACATAGGTATAACTTATGAAGAAGCAATTAAATACTTGCATGAGTTAGGAGGAAAAGAATAATGGAATTATTAGAATGTAAACATTTATGCAAAGAATTTGATAATAAGCAGATTTTACAAGATATAAACTTGACAATTCCAAAAGGAAAAATCATAGGTCTTCTAGGGAAAAATGGAGCAGGCAAAAGCACATTAATAAAACTAATAAATGATTTGTTAACACCAACAAGTGGAGAGATATTAATAAATGGGGAAAATCCAGGGGTATCCTCAAAAGAAATAATAGCATATTTGCCAGAAAGAACATATCTAGATAAAGAAATGACAATAAAGCAAGCAATAAAATATTTCTCAGAATTTTACTCAAATTTTGATACAGAAAAAGCAATGAAGTTATTAAAGGACCTGAATTTAGATATAAGTAAAAAAATATCAAAAATGTCAAAGGGAATGCAAGAAAAGCTACAGTTAATTCTTGTTATGAGTAGGAAAGCAAGTATTTATATATTAGATGAACCATTAGGTGGTGTTGACCCTGCAACAAGAGATTATATATTAGACACTATACTTTCTAATTTTAGTGAAGGTGCAAGTGTAATTATATCTACACATTTAATCTCAGACATTGAACGAATTTTAGATGAAATTATCTTTATGGACAATGGGAAAATTGTTTTAACATCTTCAGCAGATGAATTAAGAAACAAAGAAAACAGTTCAATAGATGAGGTATTTAGGAGGTATTTCAAATGTTAGGAAAATTATTAAAATATGATTTAAAATGGATATATAAAGTTGTTGTAGTATTTTACATATTATCATTTATTTTTTCTATAATAGGTAGAACTTTAGGTAGTATTGAGAATTCAGTAATATTTTCAGTAGTTTCAAAAATTACATTTGGTTTTGCAATAGCTATGATGGCAAGTAGCATAATAAACTGCTTAATGAGATTATGGAGTAGGTTTATGAAGAATCTATATAAAGATGAGTCATATTTAACACATACACTTCCAATAGAAAAAAATACAATATATTTATCAAAAGTTATATCTGCAATCATATGTATTTTTACTACAATAGTTGTTATTTTAGCATGTTTATTTATATGTTATTACTCAGAGACAAATATGCAAGCATTAAAGGGCTTTTTAGAACTTGCTGCATCAACATATAATACTACTGTACTAAATCTTCTATTATTAGTTTCTATAGTAATACTTTTAGAAATTATATTTATAGTTTTAATAGGGTATATTGGAATAATACTTGGTCATAAATCAAATAAAAGAAAAATGGTGAAAACAGTTATAATAGGATTTGCATTATATATAATAACACAAATAATAACTTTAGCATTAATATATATTCTAGGTTTATTTAATTCAAGTGTTATGAACTTGATTAATACCACTGATATAATTAATGTTGATGCTATAAAGACTGTAATGTTTTATGGAGTAGGCATATATATAATTTATATCTTATTCTATAATTTCTTAGGCAAAATGGCATTTCAAAAGGGTGTTGATGTCGAATAAAACTCAAAAAATCATTATACCAAATTCTTAAATCAAATGTATATTTACATAAAAATCGACTTTTATGTAAAATTATGGTATAATTTATTTTGAGGTGAAAAAAATGAATAATTCAAGAGAAATAGTAAGTAGTGTAATAAGCATACTACCAAAAGCAAAAAGAATTTTAGAAAACCAAAAGCAAATAACAATACAAGAAAAAGAAGGTTTAGGAAATATTGTAACAAATGTTGACATAGACATGGAAAAATATTTATGTGATAGTTTACAATCACGTTACAGTGAAGCACAAATAATTGCAGAAGAATCTGCTGATTCATGTGAAGTAAAAAATAGCTCTTTAAAATTTGTAATAGACCCATTAGATGGTTCAACTAATTTTAGTAATAGTTGGCCACACTCAATTGCAATAGGAGTAGTTGGTGAAGACGAATTAATAGGTGGAGTTATATATGATGCATTACAAGAGAAAATATATGCAGCTGTAAAATGTGAAGGAGTTGTAGAAATCGACATAAATGATATGGAAAATGTTAAAAAGGTAGAAAAGCCACAATATCCTAATGGAAACATAAAAAAATCTGTAATTGCACATGACACACCATATGGAAATGAAGCATTTGATACTACAGTTGATGTATATTCAGAGCTTGTAAAAGAAGGTGCTAGTGCAAAAACAGTTGGACCAATATCTTTAGATGTTCTAAAGGCTGCCCTTGGAGCAGAGAATCGCCCTCATGATTACTATGATGCTGTATGGCATATGGAAGTTAGAGCATGGGATTTATGTGCATCAACTGCAATATTAAGAGAATTGGGTGGAGATATAATAGGAAAAGATGGTAAACCTTTATCAATAGACACACTAACAAACCCAAGAGCAAAAATTGCATTTTTCGCTTCAGGAAACGAAAAACTTAGAGATAATATCTATAATATATATGAAAAAGTAGCAGAAAAAGGTAATGAAAGATAAGATAAAAAGAAGAACCAGCTTTATTGGGCAAAAAAGTTCAATAAGGTTAGTTTTTTTATTGTAAAAGCACACAAAATGTGTTAGAATTATTGCATGGAGGAGAGGTATATGATATTTAATAAGAATAAAAATAAAGTTGAAGATTTAAAGGAAGAACCTTTAAATTATTGGGAAAAAGAATCTTATATGTTGGCCATACCAGAAGAACCTACTAAAGAATTATTAGATAGTGTAGCAGAAAGAGTTTCTAATATAGAAGGTGTAAAAATTATCACAAAAAGTGATTTAACAGAAAAAGAGCCAGGAAAAATAAAATTAAGTTATGAAAATGAAGAATATGAGGTAGGATATCATCCAGTCAATTTTTCAGTACCAGAAATGTATTTAACAAATAAATATTATTTTTCAGAAGAAGAGATAGAAAAACTAAAAAAATCAAAAACAGCATTAACAATTTACATGAAATTTAATGACAATTCCAAAAAATCTTATCATCTTCAATTAAAGCTAGCCTTAGCAATGATACCAAATATGATTGGAGTCATGGATGAAAGTGCAGAAAGAATGTTACCAACTTCATGGGTACAAATGGCTGCAAATTCAAAAGTACTACCAAGTTCTAATGACTTATTTACAGTTCAAGTAGTATCAGATAACGATAGTAAAGTGTGGTTACATACACATGGACTTTGTAGGTGTGGTGTAACAGAACTTGAAATATTGCAATCTGATAAGGAAAACTATAATAATCATTATAATTTACTTACAACATTTGCAAGTTATTTAATAGACAAAAAAGAAAAATATCAAAATAGTGCATACATTGGAATTCTATCTAATAGGCAACCAATTGTAGTTACATACCTTTCTTGGACAAAAGGTATAAAAGAATTTAAAAACTTAGACATGGGAGGGGTTAAAGATAGAGAAAATGGACATAACAGCAAGACAGGTATAATTTTTATTTATAAAAGTGAAGAAGATGAGAAGCAAGGAAAAATATCTAAGATTTCTGACTTTGATAACTTGTGGGGAGATAATCCTATATTCTTTATAAGTAATGAAGAAACAGCAAGAATGAAAGCATTAGCAACAGAAAGATTTAATTTTGTAAAAGAGCAATCAAATAATAAGGAAAATAAGATTATTATAAAAATTGGTCTTCCTGTTGATGATAAAGATAACTTTGAACATATATGGTTTGAGCTTATCGAATTTGAAGGAGACCGATTTAAAGCAAAATTGTTACAAGAGCCATATAATGTAAATGACATTCATGAAGGAGATGAAAGATGGTATACAGTTAAAGATGTAACTGATTGGCTTATCTATACTCCTAAATTTACAGTCAATCCTGGTAATGCATATTTACTTATGTCATAAATAAAAATAAATTTAAATTGGAGAACAAAATGGATAATAAAAACGAATTAAAAAAGTGGTTTATATTAATATTTGTTTTTTTAGTAGGATATTGGATAATAAATAATATGAACGAAGTAGGTAGAATAATAAACTACTTAGTAAATATAGCATTTCCATTTATTTTAGGTGGATGTTTAGCATTTATAATAAATATTCCAATGGGTTTTTTCGAGAAAAAAATAAGAAGAAAAAATAAAAATACTAAAAAGCAAAACAGAAAACTAATAAGAATACTCTCAATGATATTAGCAATAACTATTATTATATTAATTATAACATTAGTAATAAACTTGATAATACCAAGACTGATAGAAGTGGTTAATTTACTTATAGAAAATATTCCATACTATATAGAAAAAGTTACCAATTTTGCTAGAGAACATTCAGAAAACATGCCAAATATAAATGAAATGCTTAATAATGTGAATAAAGAAGAAGTAAAGAATCAAGTCATATCGCTAATACTAAACCTATTATCATCATCAATATCATTAGTTAGTAATCTAATTAGTGGTATAGCAAATTTCTTTATTGCAATAGTTTTTGCAATATATATACTTATTGATAAGGAAAAACTAAAAATGCAGGTCAAAAAGCTATTAAATGTATATTTAAGTGAAGATAAGGCTAATAGGCTAATAGAAATAGGTAGAATGTCTAGAAATACATTTAAAAGTTTTTTTACAGTACAATGTTTAGAAGCAACGATACTTGGAACTCTTTGTATAATTGGTATGCTAATTCTTAGAATACCATATGCAATGAGTATAGGAGTATTAATTGGCGTAACAGCTTTAATACCTGTAGTTGGGGCATTTATAGGAATAGCTATTGGAGCTGTTCTAATAGTAGCAGTAAATCCTTTAAAAGCAATTACATTTATTATATTTGTAATTATATTACAACAAATAGAAGGCAACTTAATATATCCAAAAGTTGTAGGGAATTCTGTAGGACTTCCTGGTATCTGGGTATTATTTGCAGTTACTGTTGGCGCAAGTTTGGCTGGTGTTGTAGGAATGTTAATAGGTGTACCTACTATGACAATAATTTATAATATACTTAGAAAAAAGGTTAATACTCAATATTAGAAAATTTAATATCTAGGAGGTTTAAATGCAAAATTTTAATTATCATTCACACACATATAGATGTGGTCATTCAGATGCAGATATGTCAGATGAAGATTATATAAAAGATTACATAAAAATGGGATTCAAAAAAATAGCAATAACAGACCACTGCCCCGAAAAAAATGTAATTGATACAAGGGACAAAAAAAGAATGGAATATACTCAAAAAGATGAATATCTTCAAAGCATACAGTATTTAAAAGAGAAGTACAAAGATTGCATAGATATAAAAGTTGGATATGAAGTTGAATATATACCAGGAGAAGAGGCTAACATTCAAGAGTTAAAAGATGAAACTGACATTATTGTACTAGGACAGCACTTTATTTATGGCAATGAGAATAGTGAACTTAGAATATTAGGAAAATGTGACTATACAGATGAAGAGTTACACACATATGTTAACTATATTGAAAAAGCTCTTGA
The DNA here is from genome assembly GCA_022790575.1 of Clostridia bacterium. Taxonomy (GTDB): domain Bacteria; phylum Bacillota; class Clostridia; order TANB77; family CAG-508; genus CAG-269. The sequence goes on from JAAVXM010000025.1 coordinate 60,400, forward strand.
GTTAGAAATACCAGATATTATCGCTCATCCAGACTTATATTTGTCTCATAGGGAACAATTTGGAGAAATCGAGGAAAAAGTAGCTCATGAACTATGTAGTGTAGCAGAAAAATATAAAATACCACTAGAAATAAATTTAAACAATATTTTTCAAAAAACATATAATCAAAATAGGATTTTAAATAATCTACCATTAGAAGAACAAAGAAAAAAACTGATAAATGTACAATATCCACGAAAAGAATTTTGGGACATTGCCTGTAATTATGATATAAAAGTATTATATGGATTAGATACCCACTATAGGGGGCAAATACCAGTATGGAATGAATTAGTACAACTTGCAAATGAGATGATTGGAGAAGATACAATAAACAAACTGAATTTTATTGATAGTCTTTAAGTAATATAGATAATATATTTATAAAAAATTAGATAAGGAGACATATAATAAAATATTATATGAAAATAGATAATGAATAAAGGAAAAAATTTAGAAAACAAAACTCCATATATTGAGAATATACTAAAAACTTTAGAAAAAATTTCTATAGAGACTTCAAAAGATAAAGAAGCAGATGATAAAATAAAAAAACTTTCAGATTACTAATATATAACAATAATAGGAGTATAAAATGGGAAATATCGATAGAAAAATAATAAGAAAAAAAGGATTTAAAATAGGTTCAGCAGAGGACAAAGTTGAAAGATATTGTATAGAAATGGCAACTACACATACTGATGGAATTTTGAAATTATATTATGAACTACCAGAAAGTAGGAGAGGCAAATATATAAATTCAGACTTAATGAAAATGACTTTTCCTTTCTATGCAAATAAAATTGAAAATAGAAGACTTTTTAATGTAGCTATTACAAATTCTGCAGCAGTTCTAACAAATGAAGCATATATGAGAGCATTACAAAGCAGCGATATAGAACATTGTATCTATATTACAGGACCATATGGTTCTGGGAAATCATATTTTGCTCAAGCACTTTTTGAATATGCTCAAGATGGAATATTAGACAGTAGCATAGTATATGAGGGTTCTATAACGCCTCCTGCCTTTGATGAAAAAATTGAATATGCCATAAGGCAGGGAGTTACCCCACATATAATTGCCTTGAATCCAACTCTAGAACTTTCAGTTAGAAATATTAAAGAGAGGGCTAGAAGGACAGGGAGAGATGTAGAAAGACAAGAGGTTTTAGATAAATTTTGCAATTTTTATGCAAATATGAAACATATAGTAGAAAAGTTTGAAGGAATTTCGCTTAACATTTATAATAAAAGTAACAATACTCTTAGTCACACTAATCATAGTTCAAATATTAACGACTTATACCATGGGACACCTCAAGACATTGAGAGAGAGTATAATAGAATAATTAGAGAATTAGGAGAAGAGCGTTGACCTTTTTTGATTCTATTCTAATATGAATTTTGACAAAAATCAATAGGGAGTAGGGAATAGGCTAATTTCAGTAATTATATAAAAGATTTTGATAAAAACATATTAAAAAATAAAATTTAGAAATCATAAAAATCTGTATAATTAAAATTTTGAATTTTCATTTTGTGCAAAGTTACTTTTATATATGCAATTTTCAAAAACGAACATTTGTTGTAACTGTTTGTAAATAAAAATTTTTATTATAACTTTATAAATGATTCATAAAATTCTATATAAATTTAGATTACTAATTCTATAATATAATTTCATATTATGAAGCTTAAAAATCAATTTTAAGGCATTTTAATAATATATTTAACAAGTTATATGTTTTAAATTGTTATAAATATTTAATAAAATGTCATCTTTATAATATGAATTTAGTTAGAATTCTTATTTTATACATTTATTAAAAGTGCCGAAAAATGCCTAAAAAAGCGAAGCACGAGAATCGATTTTAAGCCGTTTTTAAAAATTAGACATATAGTTTGTTGTCTATAAAATCAAGCAAACTGTTGTAATATAAGCATTTAGGACTTTTTGATAAAATAATCTAAAGTTATATAAATTTTTTAAAATTATGAGGTTACTATAATGAAAAAAATTCCAACCAGGAATAATCAAAGATAATGAAGTTCCAGAATCGATTTTAAGGCGATTTTATTAAAAAGTAGTATAGTTTGTTGTTAGAATAATAAGCTGAAATAGGCTTTGTTAAAGGAATAGCAAAATCTCAAGAGTAGGACTATATTCATATGTTTTTGATTCTATTCTCTCTTGCGCAAAACTTTGATTTTGTGCAATGTTATGTATAACATAAAAGGGGTATATTTTTGATAACCTATTCCCCTTTTTCGCATCAATCATCATTATGAAAAAGAACTAAATAAAAATAAGACCATAACTTACAAAAGTATTCTTGGTCTTATTTTTATTTAGTTCTTATAATTCTTTAAATATGAATCCATTTTTATTATAAACTCTTCATTAGTTTTAGTTTGAGTCATTTGAGAAATAATTTGTTCAGTAACTTCTGCAACTGTCAAATTGTTTAAAGCCTTCCTTAATGCAAATACAGTTTCCATTTCTGGCTTTGTTAAAAGTAAATCTTCACGTCTTGTACCAGATTTATTAATATCAATTGCTGGGAAAATTCGTTTTTCTGATAATTTTCTATCTAAATGAACCTCCATATTACCTGTTCCTTTAAATTCCTCAAATATAACGTCATCCATTCTACTCCCTGTTTCAATTAATGCTGTTGCTAAAATCGTTAGACTTCCACCATTTTCAATATTTCTAGCTGCTCCAAAAAATTTCTTTGGTTTATGCAATGCTGCTGGGTCAAGACCTCCTGATAATGTTTTCCCTGATGAAGGCATTACTAAATTGTATGCACGTGCAAGTCTTGTAATACTGTCTAATAATATTACTACATCTTTGTTATGTTCTATTATCCTTTTTGCTCTTTCTAACACCATTTCAGCAACTTTTACATGATGGTCAGGCATTTCATCAAATGTCGAATATATAACTTGTCCCTTTATAGAACGTTTCATATCTGTTACTTCTTCTGGTCTTTCATCTATTAATAATACAATTAATTCAACTTCAGGATTATTTGCTGTTATACTATTTGCTATTTTCTTTAATAATGTTGTTTTTCCTACCTTAGGTGGTGCAACAATCATACCTCTTTGTCCTTTACCTATTGGTGATATTAAGTCTATTATTCTCATTGCATATTCTGTTGGCTTTGTTTCTAGTTTTAGTCTATCCATTGGATATATTGGAGTTAACTCATCAAATCTTTTTCGCTTTGCTGCTTTTTCTGGATGTTCACCATTTACCTCTCCTACAAATATTAATGATGGGAATTTTTCTCCCTCTTTAGTCCTAGAAATACCTTTTACTATGTCTCCTGTGTCTAGCTTGAATCTCCTAATTTGTATTGGAGAGATATATACATCTTTAGGACTAGATAAGTAATTGTCTCCTCTTAAAAATCCATATCCATCTGGTAATACTTCTAAAATGCCTTCAACTATTTCATCATCTTCATTTGTAACTTTGTAGTCTATTATATTATCACTAGCAACTCCTAATTGCTCTTCATCATTGTCATCATATCTTATTTCTCTTTTGACACTTGCTTTTATCTCAACTTCCTCTTTATCTTGTGTGTTTTTTTCTATTTTCCCTAATAGTGCTATTAATTCGTCTTTTTTTAGTTTTGATACATTTTTTATATTTCTTTCTTTAGCTAAGTTCCTTAACTCAACTAGTGTCTTGTCTTGTAAATTTGACATATGCTCCTCCTATTATTAATATTTTTTGGGTAAAGTTTAGATTTAATAAATAATAAAAATTATTTCCTAATAAAATAAAAAAATAAATCCTTAAAACTTGAATGTTTGTTTTAAGGATTTACATGTTACTATCGACATAAACTCTTTCATTTTGTAAATACATTCCTAGTTTCTCACGTGCTAGTTTTTCTATATATTCTAGCGAGTTCGTATTTTCCTTTTCTTTTTCTAGTTCTTGCTTATTTTGGCTTAATTCTTCTTCTGCTAATTCTATTTTAGAACTTAATGTTTTTAAATCTTTTTTATATTGTGATATATTTGTTTGTTGCCTTAACATAAATATTAACCATATAATAAAGGCAATTATTAATATGTTTCTAAACAGTTTGTTATTTCTCTTCATCAGTATCTCCATTTTTTTATATTTTTTTCAGTAAAAACTTCATATATTATATTATTCTCCATTTTTCTCTAATTTCCCTTTTTTACTTGAAAAATCAGTGATTTTTTTTACATTTTTCGTTATTTTACCTTTTATTAAAACATATATCTTTTTTAAAGCTAATATTATAGGCTTAAATGGTATCTTAAGAATATTGATAACTTTATTTACTATATTCTTAACAATGTTTAGAGTTGTATGAAATATTTTTATTAGTATACTACTTAATGTTAACATATATATCATTATACCTATAATTATACTTAAAAACATGAATATACGAATTTCTCCATTATTAAAGTACCATATGTTATATAGAACCAAAACTCCTGTTAAAATCCAAAATAAGACGTCCTCTATATATGTAATTATATCAGCTGTCTTGAAACTTTTCCTTAATATCCTAAAAAAGTCAAATAATATCCCTATAGCAACACCTGTTAATGAAAATACTAAAAATAAATATGTTTGATTTTGTACCATATATTACCTTCTTATTTAAAAATTTTGCTTAATAATGCTCCTGATGACTTTTCTAATTTATTTTGAGTATATGATAAACTAGAAATATCACCATCAATTATTACTTCTGCTGTATCTAAACTTAATTTGTTAATTCTTATGTTCTCCCCTTTTACTGTTAATAGTCCCAATTCAGTATCTACCATTACTACTTGGTCATCAAAACTTAATACATCATTTACACCAGATACACTTAGCTTCTTTCTGTTTTCTAATACCAAATTTTGAACTATATTTGTATTTGCCATCATGTTTATACTTTTTCTTTCTTCAATCATCTTTTGCTCTCCTCCCTTTACTATACTAAATTATAATATGCACGGTTTGTCTGTTTTAGAACTATAAAAGGATAAAATAAAAAGAAGTCATCCATTTTTATTAAACTTTTTTTGTCTAATATTTGGATTAACTTCTTTTTAAAACTTTAATAGTCTTTATTCATTTTCCTCTAAATTTAATGTAATATCATCTATTTTATATCCTTCATCAATGTCATTTAATTCTAAGTTTTCTATAAATAGAGTTGCTTTAAAGTCTTTTTCCGCTAATTCTATAGCATTTCTTAATTGTTTGTTTACACCTATTGATAGGTTTTTAATTGGTGTTTTTAGTGATACATTACCATTTGTTTTTGCCCCTCTAGCTTGGCTGATAATTTCTACTATTTGATTACCAGATTTTATTTCATCTTCAAAATTATACTCTAAAGATTGTATCTCTGTTGTATGAATAGATTTATTGTTATGATACAGTCCTTGGAATATCTCTTCTGTAATAAATGGGAAAAATATGCTAAAATCTTGTAGTAATTTGTATAACATTATATATATTGTTTTTTGACCACTATATCTAGGTATTTCACCAAATTCTTCTGGTCTATATAGTCTATGTTTTACTATTTCAATATAGTTGTCACAGAATTCCCAGAAAAATTTCTCTAAAATGTTTAATGCTAGTCCTACTTCATATTCTTCTAAATAATTAATAAACTGATTTTCCATTTCTTTAAAACGACCTAATATCCATTTATCAAAATATTCAAATTCTTTAAATTCCTTATCTTTATAATCTGTTAAATGCATCTCAATAAATTTTGATACATTCCAGATTTTATTTATTAACTTTTTACCTCTAAGTAATGTTTCTTCACTAAATACAATATCTGTTCCTAGTCTTCCTGTTCCTGCCCAATATCTAATTATGTCTGCAGAATACTGTTTTATTAAATCAATTGGCTCATGTTTACTATTACCTTTACTTTTACTTATCTTTTCTCCCTTGCCAGCCATAACAAATCCTGAAATCATTACATTATCCCATGGCCTTTGTCCAAAATGATAAAAGCTTTTTACTATTGTATAAAAATCCCATGTTCTTATAATTTCACTTGCATTTGTTCTTAAACTCATTGGTTTTAATATATCTTCAAAGTTTTCTTTTTCACCATATCTCATATTTATTAGTGGTGTTACAGAAGATGTTGCCCAAGTATCCATTACATCTGTTTCAGGTATAAATTCTGTACAATCACATTTTGAACATTTATTACATTTTGGAGAGTCTGTTAATGGATTTACTGGTAAATCTTCTTTTTGAGCAAATATTGGCTCTCCACATTCTTTACAATACCATACTGGGAATGGTACTCCAAAATATCTTTGTCTAGATATACACCAATCCCATGCTATATTATTTACCCATTCATCATATCTTGCATGCATATAAGCAGGATGCCATTTTATCTCATTCCCTATTTTTATAAAATCTTCTTTATGGTTCATTATGTCTATAAACCATTGGTTCATTACTGAGTATTCTACCTCTTTGCCACATCTTTCATGTGTTTGTACTTCATGTTCTAGTTCTTCTATTTTAACTACATATCCACCTTCTTGTAAATCTTCTATTATTTGCTTTCTGGCTTCTTTTATTTTTAAACCACCATATTTTGTGACTTCATCAATTATTCTACCATTGTCTGTAAATATGTATTTTAATGGTAAATTATACTTTTTCCACCATTCAATGTCTGTTTGGTCTCCAAATGTACAACACATTACTGCTCCTGTACCTTTATCTATAGCAACTTTTTCATCTGCCATTATTGGAACTTCTACATCAATTACTGGTATATGTGCGGTTTTACCTATTAAATGCTTGTGCTTTTTGTCTTCTGGATTTACAAATACACATACAATAGCTGGTAATAACTCTGGTCTTGTTGTTGCAATTATAAATTCTTCATTATCTTCTACTGTTGTAAATTTAATGTAGTTAAATGTAGTTTTTATTGTTTTTGTTTCTAATTCAGCTTGCGCTATTGATGTTAAACATTCATTACACCATAGTGCTGGACTTTCTTTATGATAACAATGACCTTTTTCTGCTAAGTCTAAAAATGATGTTTGACTTATTTTTATTGTAGATGGACTAACTGTTTTATAATGTATTCCCCAATCTGTACTAACTCCCATTTTACTAAATAAATCTTGAAAATATGATTCATATTTGTCAGTAGTTTCATAACACAATTTAGAGAATTCTTCTCTTCCTATCTCATGTGCTCGTTTACCTTGCTCTTTTTCAACAAGTCTTTCACTAGGAAGCCCATTGTCATCAAACCCAAATGGATAAAAAACATTATATCCTCTTAGTCTCTTATATCTTGCTAGCATCTCTGTTTGAGTATAAGAAAATATGTGTCCTATATGAATTTTTCCATTAACTGTTGGTGGAGGTGTATCTATTGAATACACTTCTCTTCCATCTCTTTCGAATTTATATAAACTATTTTCTCTCCAGTAATCTAGCCATTTTTTTTCTTTTTCTTCTGCATTATATTTCTTATCTAACATGTTATATGCTCCCTTCTATGCTTATATACTTATTTTAGTTCTCATAATAATTTACAAGGACTTAGCTTCATTATATGTTATATCTCTTTTTACATGGCTTTTCTGTATAATCCAATGAAATCCTCTTTTGTAACCTCTCTTGGATTTCCAGGTTTGCATGGGTCTTCCATAGCTTTGTCTGCTAGTAATTCAAAGTCTTCTTCTTTTGCTCCCACATCTGATAATTTTTGTGTTATTCCTACAGCCTTTGAAAGTTCTGAAATCATCCATACAAATGTATTTATTACATCTTGGTCATTTAAGTGCTCTGCATCTGGCCTTCCAATATTTATAAGTATTTCTCTAAAGCGTTGTGCTGTTTCTTTGTCTTCTCCATTAAATCTCATAACAGTTGGAAGTAGTATTGCATTTGCAATTCCATGTGGTGTATCATATACAGCTCCTAATTGATGTGCCATTGAATGTACTATTCCTAAACCTACATTTGAAAATCCCATTCCAGCAATATATTGTGCAAGCGCCACTTTTTCTGTTGCTTCTTCATCTTTTTCATTTACAGCTGCAGATAAGTATTTAAATATTAATTTAATAGCTTCCATATGGAACATATCTGACATTGTATTATGCGCTTTTGTGATATAGCCTTCAACAGCATGTGTTAATGCATCCATCCCTGTAGAAGCTGCTATTGATTTTGGCATTGATGCCATTAGTTCAGAATCTACTATTGCTAATATTGGTATGTCATTTGGGTCAACACATACCATCTTTATTTCTCTTTCTTCATCTGTTATTACATAATTTATTGTTACTTCTGCAGCTGTTCCTGATGTTGTTGGTAATGCAATTATTGGGAGACCTTTATTTACAGTATTTGATAACCCATTTAATGATACAATATCACTTCTATCTGGATTTGTCATTACTATAGATATTCCTTTTGCTGTATCTATGCTTGACCCCCCTCCTACTGCAACTATCACATCTGCTTCTGCATTTCTACAAGCTTCCACTCCATCTAATACATTTTTTATTGTTGGATTTGGCTTTATTTCTGAGTATATCTCATATACAATCCCTGCTTTATCTAATATCTCTGTAACTTTTGATGTAACTCCACATTCTAATAACGATTTGTCTGTTACAACTAAAACTTTTTTAAATCCTCTCTTTTGTATTTCTCCTGGTAATTCTTCTCTTGCTCCTTTTCCAAAATATGATGTCTCATTTAATACAAATTTAATTGACATATTTTTTCACTCCTCTTTTGATTTTATTATATATAGTATAGAAAATTTGATATTTCCTATTCAATAACTAATTTAATAAGCTTAATAAAGCCTAACATTTATTAACTGTTTTCAGCATATTCTGATGGTATTTCAAATAGTGCATCATCAGTACTTTCTGTAAATTTTATTTTTAATAATTCTTCAGTATCTTCATATGTTGTTCTCATATATACAAGTTCGTCATTTTTGTTGAAATAAAATTTAGTTTTTACATTGTCTTCAACAATATTTAGTGCATTTAGTGATGTGAATATTGTTGTTCCAGAATATTCCTCAAATGTGTATCTTATACCATTAACTTTTTCAACTCCTGTTGTATAATTCCCTTTATCAACTACTTCTTTTAATCCATCTCCTAAAATGTTTTGTTCTACACTATTTCCTTTGTATACATAATATTCTTGTTTGTCGTGAAAAACTAAATAAGTATTTCCATCTTTAATTAGAGATGTCAAGTGCCCTTCATTCTCTGAAGTCTGGTCTATTGATGTTTGCTCTCCCCTTTTTGCCATTATTGTTTTTTTAGTATCATTTTCTGCTATTTCAAATGAGTATTGGTCTATTGATACTATCTTTTCATATAGTTTTTTTAGTCTTCCTTCATTTCCATCTTTGTCTTTTCTTAACATAAAAAATCCAATAATCACACCTATAATTACTACTGCAATTATTATTCTTATTAATACCTTCTTGTTTTTCATCGTATTTTACTACCTCCATTTTTATCTCTTGATTATTATAACAATAAAGTCTTCCTTTTACAACATTTTTATTAATCTTTTGCTGGTTCAACAATTTCTAATGTATCTGGTAACATTTTGTCAATAAATACAATTCCTTCTAAATGGTCTAATTCATGGCATATTGCTTGTGCAAGTAAATCTTTTGCTTTTATTACAATTTTCTTACCGCTTCTATCTAACGCCTCTACTGTTACTTCTTTTGGTCTAATTAATTTTGCATATTTATTTGGAAAACTTAAACATCCTTCTTCAACTTCGTGTTCTCCCTTTATTTTCGTAATTTTAGGGTTTATAAGCACTTTTACCCCTGTACCATCTTCAACATCAATAACTACTACCCTTTTTAAAACACCTACTTGTACAGCAGATAAACCTACTCCTTTATATTTATACATTGTTTCTATCATGTCATCTATTAATATTTGAATTTTGTCATCTATAACATCTACTTCTCTTGATTTCTTTTTTAATATTTCATCTTTTTCTAATCTAATAATACGTGTTGCCATGTTTTATTCATTCCTTCCATATCTATAATTTAGTACTCTAACTCATGTTATTGGGATTAACATCAATAGTAACTCTAGTATCTTTGTAGTTGAGTTCATATATCTTCCTTAAACATTCATTGAATATTTCATTTACTTCCTTGGTCATATTTCCTTTTATGATAATTCTCCATCTATATCTATTTTGTATTTTGTCTATTGGGGATGGCATTGGTTTTAGAATATAAAATTTTTTATCTTTAAGTTTAATTTTTAGATAAGTATATACCTTCTCAGATAATGATATTATATCTTTTTCTATTAAACCATTAAATTCCATCAATATTATATCGCAAAAAGGCGGATATTTCAACTGTTTTCGTAAAGCAATTTCTGTATTATAAAACTTTTCATAATTTTGCTCTTTTGCACTTACTATACTGAAGTTATCTGGATTGTATGTTTGAATAATAACTTGTCCTGGCAACTTCTCTCTACCAGCTCTTCCCGCAACTTGTGTTAATATCTGAAATGTTCTTTCATTTGCTCTATAATCATCTATGTTTAAACTACTATCTGCAGCAATTACACCAACAAGTGTTACATTTGGAAAATGATGCCCTTTAACAACCATTTGTGTTCCTATTAATATATCTATATTTTCATTTTTAAATTTATTTAATATCTCTTCATGTGAGTTCTTTTTAGTTACTGTATCTATATCCATTCTAATTGTTGTTGCTTTTGGAAAAATAGACTCTATCTCTTGTTCTAGTTTTTGAGTTCCTGTACCAAAATATCTTATCTTAGTACTTTTACATTCTGGACAAGTATTTACAACTTTTTGCTCATATCCACAATAATGGCATTTTAATTTATTTCCTGTTATGTGATATGTCATACTTATATTGCAGTTTTTACATTTAACAGTATAGCCACACTCTCTACACATCACAAATGTAGAAAATCCTCTTCTGTTTAAAAATAATATTGTTTGCCTGCCTTCTTTTAAATTGTTTTCTATTGCCTCATGCAATTCAACACTTAACATTGATTTGTTCCCATTTGCTAATTCCATCTTTAAGTCTACTATATTGACAGATGGTAAATTAGAATTGTTTGCTCTTCTAGTTAATTCCAATAATGTTATTATTCCCTGTTTTGCTTTATAATATGTATTCATATCAGGTGTAGCACTTCCTAATACAAGTGGACATCTATTCTCTTCTGCTATCTTTTTTGCAATTTCTTTTGCATCATATTTAGGTATTGCCTCTGACTTATATGAACTATCATGTTCTTCATCTATTATTATTATACCTATATTTTGAGTTGGTGCAAATATTGCAGACCTTGCTCCAATAATAATTTTAGCTTTTCCTTCTTTTATTTTATTCCATTCGTCATATCTCTCTCCAATTGATAATTTACTATGTAATATAGCTATTTCTTCTTTATTAAATCTTGCAATAAACCTATCTATCATTTGAGGTGTTAAAGATATCTCTGGAACAAGTACTATTGCTGTTCTTTCCATTTTTAGAGCTTCACCAATTAATTGTAAATATACTTCTGTCTTTCCTGAACCTGTTACTCCATATAACAAAAATTCTTCAAAGGTATTTGAATTAATTTTGGCTTGTACTTTATTAAATGCACATTGTTGTTCATCTGTTAATTGTAAATTCTCTGTACTTTCTATGTTTTTATCTGCTAATGGATTTCTTTCTATTTTTTTCTCCATTATTTCTACATAATTATTTTTTTCTAGGGTTTTTACTATTGCTCTCGTTCCATCAGTAAATAGTTCAATTTCAGGAATAGTTGCTCCTTCTGTACTATTTAAAAATTGAAGTATTCTCTTTTGCTTATCTGATTTTATCTTGCCTGTATCTATATCAAATTGGATTTTTTCAAAATCTTGTTTTAAATATACAACATTTATTATTTTTTCTTGTATATTTTTTGCTTTATTGTGGTTTTTTGTACCTGGTTGTAACATCTGTTTAATACAATCAGAGGTATTGCAAAAATATTTTTTTGCCATCCATTGTGATAACTTTATTTGACTCTCTGTTAAATTATACTTTATTTCTACTATGTCTTTCACTTTATATGAAGTATCATCTTTAATTTTGGTTATATATCCTTCTTCTAATTTACTTCCTTTTCCAAATGGAACAAGTACAGTAGAGCCTATTGTTACTAAACTCTCTAATTGTTTAGGTATTCTATAATCAAATGTTTTATTTAATCTTTTTGCTGAACGATTTATTACTACTTCAACATACATTTTGGAGTTATCCCCCCTTAAATTTTATTCCATCCTATAGAAAAAAAAGAAAAACGTAATGTATCGCTTTTCTCAATTTTCCATATCTAACCATTTATAATATGCATCTTTAATTTGCTTTGCAACTTCCTCTGGAGTTAAGTATGTTGTATCTATTACTAAATCATAATTAGCCATGTCTTCTTTATGAACTCCATATAGTTTCCAATATCTCTCATTTTCTAATTGATACCTTTTTTGCATATCTGCTTTTTGCTCTTCAACTGTTGTAAAGCTTTCTGTGTTTTTTCTTTTCATGTCATTATAAGCTCTTTCTGCTGCAACATTTATATCTACTTTTAAATATACCTTAAATGATTCTGGAACTGCATACCATCCAAGTCTAGCATCAATAATAAAGTTTTCATGCTCTTTTGCATACTCAGATGCACTTTTTTCTATCTGCAAATCAATTTCTGGATGGTTACTTAAATATTCATTAAAACTTGTAATATTTAGTCCCATTTCTTTTGCAAGTTTTCGTGCATATTCTCCATTTCTATATATTCCATAATTTAAGTCTTTTATTAAAATATCTGAAACAGTTCCTTTTCCAGCAGCTAAATCACCTGTTAGTGATATTATGTTCCTTTTATTTGCCATAGTATTTCTCCTTATTTTTTTACATTATCTTCTGATTCTTCTTGCATTTCTTGTGGCTCTATAATTTCTATTTTTCCTTCTGATATTTCATTTGCAGCAAGTGTAACTGCTGATTCCTCTTTAACATTTGTTTTTACATCTGCTCCTGATGCTATTTGTCTAGCTCTTTTTGATGTTGCAATAACTAGTTCATATCTGTTTTTTGCTTTTGTTAATAATTCTGTTACAGTTGGTTTTACCATCATTTTTTTATTCCCCCTCTTTTTAAACATTAATCTGATGATGTTTGTTGTGGCGTTATATCTTTATCCACTCTTCCTGCTACTGTCTCTGGCTGTACAGCTGATAATATTATATGCCCTGAATCCATAATCAAAACTGCTCTAGTACGTCTACCATAAGTTGCATCAACTGCTGTTTTGGCATCTTTGGCTTCTTGTACCATCCTTTTTATTGGTGCTGATTCTGGACTTACAATTGCTACTATTTTGTCTGCTGAAACAATATTTCCAAATCCAATATTTACTAATTGCATATTAATTCTTCCTTTCTATTCAATATTTTGAGTTTGCTCTCTTATGTCTTCTAAAATTGTTTTTATATCTACTACTTTATTTGTTATATCTAGACAGTTCGCTTTTGAACCTATTGTGTTTGTTTCTCTGTTCATTTCTTGTAATAAAAAGTCCATCTTTTTCCCTGTTGGCTCACTTGCTTCTATAAGATTTCTGAATTGTAATATATGACTTCTCATTCTTGTAATTTCTTCTTCTATTGAACATTTGTCAGCATATATTACAACTTCTTGCATTAGCCTTGACTTATCAATTTCTTCCGTTTTTAATATTTCTTTAATTCTTGACTCTAATTTTACTACATATTCTTCAATAAGTCTAGTAGATAAACCAAAAATTTCTTCTACTTTGCTTTCTATTTGCAGTATTTTGGATTTTATGTCTTCTGAAATTTTCTCCCCTTCATTTTTTCTCATTTGTAATAATTGCTCTACAGCATCATTCACTACTTCTAGTATTTCTTCTTTAATTGTTTTTTCATCAAGTTCACTTTTTATTATTAATACATCTGGTAATTTAGCTATTTCTGTTATTTCTATATTTGAACTTATATTTTCCTCTACTGCAAGTTCTCTTAAACTTTGTATATACATTTTTGCTAATTCTGTATTTATCTTTACTCTGTTTCCTTCTTTACTGTAATTTTCAAAGTTTATTGATATATCTATTTTCCCTCTTTTTATCTTCGAACTTATTTCTTTTCTTATATCTTCTTCTAAATAACTTATTATTTTTGGCATTCTTATGTTTATGTCTATATATTTATGATTAACAGCTCTTAATTCTACTTGATATTCTCTTGAATCTTTACATAAACTACTTTTGCCATACCCAGTCATACTTTTTATCATTTTATTTTCCTTCTTCTTTTTTATTTTTTCTTTTTGTTGCTTTTTTTATTGGCTCTTCTTTTACAATTTCTTTTATATCACTAAGATTATTCAGTTCTTTTTTCTTCTCCATAGTATATAAAATAGTTAGTTTTAATATATAGTATATACCAAATGCATATGAACCTATTAAAATGTAATTTTGTATATTGTAATTTAATATTTTTGGTATGTGTTTTATTAGTAATGTGAATGTTGCTAATGCTAAAAATTCAATCCCATATATTGATAAACTGTCTTCTTCTTTTTTGTATGCTATCTCTATTATTATTATTGAAATTGCTATAAATACCATACTTGATATGTTTATATATTGTATTAACATTTCTTCTGATACTGATTTATATTGTATATTAAAAAATATGAAATATATCATTATCATTGCTGGATATGCTAAATTTCCTATTATCTTTGCCCCTAATATGTTGTTTATATTATTATATCTTTCTTTTATTGTTAATTTCTTTTTATTTTTTGACTTATTTTCTTTTGAATTGTTTGGTTCTATCATTATTTTTCCCTTTCAGTTTATTTTTCAAATTCATACATTATTATACTCAATATATTTAATGCAACTGTTTCTGTTCTCAATATTCTCTTTCCTAATGTGACTATTTTTGCTCCATTATTTTTTAGTTCTTGTACTTCTTCTTTTTCAAGTCCTCCTTCTGGTCCTATCACTATTCCAATTTGCATTTTCTCTTGTTCTTTTATTTGCTCTTTTATTTTTGATATCTCATTTTTTATATAATTGTCTTGTTCTTCCTCATATGCAACAATAATTAAGTTGTATTTATTCTTTGATTTTATTATGTCTTGAATTGTTACTACATTTTCTATTTTGGGAATTATGTTTCTTTTACTTTGTTTTGCTGCACTTTCTGAAATCTTTTGCCATCTTTCTATTTTTCTGTTTTCATTTTTTTTATCTATTTTTACTATGGACCTCTTCATTTGCACTGGTATTATTGAATTTGCTCCCAATTCTACTGATTTTTGTATTATTAATTCCATTTTATCTGCTTTTGGCAATCCTTGATATATGTCTACAATTATTTTACTTCCTTGCTTTTTTATGCACTTTTCTATATTACATATAATCTCTTGCTCTAATAATTGAACTATTTTACATTCATATATTTTCCCATCTTCTTGATTACATACTTCTATTATTTGTCCATTTTCTTTTCTTAATACATTTTTTATGTGTTTTACATCTTCTCCTAATATTTTTATTGTGTTTTCTTCTATTTGACTTGTTTTTATAAAAAATCTTGACATATTTGCTCCTTATAATGTACCTATTATATTACATTGCCACAAAAAAAGCAATATCTGACAGAGAATTTTCTCCATCAGATATTGCATTTAGCCGTATGTTAACTTGATATTAGTTAACATTCAAACATTGACCTTACAGCAGATTCATTGTCTTGAGGAACAAATCAAAGTTATCCTCCTGGAATTCGTCAAATCTTTTCTTCCAGATATCATATCTGGTAAAAATCTCTGTCTTGTTCTCAAGAGCCCTCTGAATTACCTCATAAATTGCATTGGGGTTATCAGGCTGTGTGCATACCAGCAATTCATGAAGACGATAATCATCCTCATAAAAGTGATGAGTGTTCCCTGTAATGTAAAGCACTCGATTATTGAGCGCCTCCAAAGGTGTAACAGATGCACTTTCTGTAAGAGTAACATCTGTAATCAACTCACATCCAGCCATTATTTTCATGCGCTTCTCGGGTTCAAGAGGTCTCTCAACCTCTATAACCTGACTTTCCATACGAAGTTTCCGAACAACTTTGTCAGAGATACTATTATATGGAATAACGTTGACTTCCTTACCTGTCATGAGTGCAGCATACATGTTGGGCAAGAAGTTCTTTGCCCAATGTTCACTGGAATCACCCAAAACTCCAATCCCATGTTTCTTTACGTCTGCAAATTCTCCTCCCTTAGAATTGTTTGTAAGGAAGAATGTGGGCGTCCTAAAAATACTGGAAACCATCTCCTCCTGTCCCTTTTTGCATGTGATAAATAGGTCAAATACCTTTTCATGCAGAAGAGACACAACTGCTTGCCATGCCTTGCTGACTTCATCGTCGAGTTCTCTTGCTGCCCCATAATGCCACAGGACAGCTGTCTTTCTTCTGCTCTCATGCAGTTCCCTTGCCACGTCTTTGAGTGTTTCGTCAAAGCCGCTGAACAGTACTGTTCTGAAATCTTTCAGAGTCTGAATCAGGTTGTCATCATCTTCCTTATAGATGATGTGATATACTCCCTGAAACATGTTTTCAGTTGCTCGGATGTTACCATCCTGATTCAACTTCCGGCTAATCACTACAGCGATGTCATTGGCGTACATAAAATATACCTCCTAAATTTAAAATGCGGTATTATTATATTTCATTTTTTTGTTTTTGTCAATATCTATTCTAAAAAATGTTGACATAATTCATTCTTATTGGCAGTATACCTCATAGAAATTCTATGAGGCCTGTATTTATTATGTTACCATATAGCTAGGATAGAAAATCTAAAAAATTTGACATTATTAATGGGACTAGTATATGCTAGTCCCATTTCCTATGATATGAAAAGAGCCATATTCTTAAAAAATAAGAATATGGCTCTTAGTTTCATCATATAGAGCATTAGGACAAATTACAACTCATCATATGTTGCTTGCAACGCTCTACTGTGCATTTTGCTAATAGTCCCTTCCAATCTATCTGTAAGGCGTATTTGAGAAATCTCCTCCTGAGTCAACTCAAACCTTTTTGAGTTAATACGTTCTTCCATTTCATCACTGATATGGAAGTACTTAAAAGTATTTTCCACCAAAAACAATGGATAAACTCTTTCAAAACTCTCTCTCACAATTAGATTACACCAATCACGATTGATTAGAAAACCTGTGTTTTCATAGACCATACCTACTAGCCTTAAGAATGAGGCTTCACAAAACAGGTCCAGTTGGCTACGAATCTCTTGCCCACTAAGCTGTTCTCCATTCCACTTAATTGTGCACACATCCTCAAATTTCCGGCTTTCATCTACCATATCTCTCCTCACCACTTCATCAAGTACTCTATCTTGGAGAAAATGCGCTCTTAAAGAACGATAATGTTGATGTTGCCTGTTAATGGCATCAAACATTTCCAAATTGGTTAACTCTCCAATTGCTGCTTTGGGAAACTCTGGAATATAATATTCCATAAGGCTTGAGAAGTTTCCTTTTGTCAACTTTAGCAAAACTTCCTCTTCTGGGAATTTCATCCATGCAGTTTCACCATTGGGATTTACTTCAAAGTGGCTTGGTTGGCGTGTTCCTACATAGCCTCTGATTGAATCGGGAAGCAATGTATAGGGAAGTTCCTCTCTTACATCTTTAAAGGATTTTCCTTTTTTTAGCATTGCCCAAAAGAACAGTGCTGCATGTTGCCGTATATTCATATTTGTCCCTCCATATGTTGTTAGTTTATAACTAACTGCAAAATATTTTGTACATGTTATATTATACTATATTTTTCATAAAATTACAAATCTCTATTTTAACCATTCTGGATTTTCTAAATACCAATCAATTGTTTTTATAATTCCATCTTCAAATTTTGTTTTTGGAGACCATCCAAGTTCTGTACTTATTTTTGTTGGGTCAATTGCATATCTATAATCATGACCTTTTCTATCTTCAACAAATTCAATTAATTCTTCTGGTTTATTAAGTCTTTTCAATATTAGTTTTACTATATCTATATTTCTCTTTTCATTATGTCCACCTATATTGTATCTCTCTCCTGACTTTCCTTTATGAAATACAATATCAACTGCTTCACAATGGTCTTCTACATATAACCAGTCTCTAATATTTTTTCCTACTCCATATACTGGTAGTTTTTCATTTTTTAGAGCTAATTTAATCATATGAGGAATAAGTTTTTCATTATGTTGGTATGGTCCATAATTGTTTGAACAGTTTGTAACATTTACATTCATTTTATATGTTGTATGATATGCTAATGCAACTAAATCGGAACTTGCTTTTGATGATGAATATGGACTACTTGGTTGAATTGGTGAAGCCTCAGTAAAATATCCTTCCTCACCCAACGCTCCATATACTTCATCTGTAGATATATGTAAAAATTTATTTTCTGAACCTTCTCCCCATGCTCTTCTTGCTGTTTCTAATAGTGTATGTGTTCCTATTACATTTGTATGTGTGAATACAAATGGGTTTTTTATACTGTTATCTACATGTGACTCTGCTGCAAAGTGTATAACTCCATTAATTTGGTATTTCTCAAATATTTCTTGCATTTTTTCAAAGTCACATATATCTGCTTGTATAAATGTTATTTTATCTTTTATCTTCTCTAAATTTGCTAGATTTCCTGCATATGTTAGTTTGTCCACTACAATTATATTATAATCTGGATATTTGTTTACAAAGTATTCTGCAAAATTTGCTCCTATAAATCCTGCTGCACCTGTTACTAATATGTTTTTCATATAAATTCTCCTTTTAAATGTACTTTATTATAAATTTTTAAATAAGTCTGAATTTTTCAATTCTTTTAATGAAGGCCATTTTGCATCTTTATCAGATGTAATTAATTCTTCAACTTTTAAATTTCCCATAGGCCATTTGATTGCAATATCTGGGTCATCATATTTTAATCCACCTTCTGCTTCATGATTATATATATCATCACATTTATATACAAATTCAGCTTCTTCTGATAATACTAAAAATCCATGCGCAAAGCCTCTTGGTATCATAAACATTTTTTTATTTTCTTCTGTTAAAATAATACCTTCCCATTTTCCATAAGTCTTACTGTTTGGCCTTAAATCAACTGCTACATCAAATACTTCTCCTTTTATACATCTTACAAGTTTTGCTTGAGTATTCTCTTTTTGAAAATGTAGTCCTCTTAAAACACCTTTTTTTGACTTTGATTGATTGTCTTGAACAAAGTCATAATCCAAACCGATTTCTTTAAAGTCATTTTTACTGTATGTTTCCATAAAATATCCTCTATTATCTCCAAATACTGTTGGTTCTATAATACAAACACCTTCTATTGATGTATCGATTCTTTTAAATTTTCCCATATTAATTCTCCTTATCTAATTATTCGCTAAAATCAAATAATTCTCCTTCATATATTTCATGATAGTCTAACTCTTCATTATCTAATACTGATTTTAGATGTTTACCATATTCTGTTTTCTTATAACCTTTAATTGCTTCCTCAACATCTTCTCTTTTCATCCAGCCTTGTTTATATGCTATTTCTTCTAAACATGCAATTTGTATTCCTTGTCTTAATTCAATTGCCTTTACAAAGTCTGAAGCGTCTGATAATCTGTCTGCTGTTCCTGTATCAAACCATGCAAATCCATCTCCTAAAGGTATTACTTTTAATTTTCCTTTTTCCATGTATGCTTTATTTACATCTGTTATTTCTAATTCTCCTCTATCAGAAGGTTGTATCTTTTTAGCAATCTCCACAACTTCATTATCATAAAAATATATTCCTGGTACAGCTAAAGAAGATTTTGGCTTTTCTGGCTTTTCTTCTATTGATAAAGCTGTTCCATTTTTATCTATTTCAACAACACCATATGATGTAGGGTCTGCAACTTTATATCCAAAGATTAATCCTCCTTCTTGCAAATTATTAGCTGCTTGTAATAATCTTTGTAGTCTTGAACCATATATCATATTATCTCCTAGAATTAATGCAACATTGTCTTCTCCTATAAATTCTTCTCCTACTCTAAATGCATCTGCAAGTCCTATTGGTTTTTCTTGAACTTTGTATTCAAATCTCATTCCCAATCTTGAACCATCTCCCAATAAACTTTCAAATGATGGTAAATGTGCTGGTGTTGATATTATTAATACTTCTCTTATCCCTGCCATCATTAATGCTGATAGTGGATAATATATCATTGGCTTGTCATATACTGGTAACATTTGTTTTGATACAGCAAGTGTTATTGGATATAACCTTGTAGCACTACCCCCTGCTAAAATAATTCCTTTTCTATTTTTCATTTTCCTTCACCTCTTTTAAATATCTCCTTAAACCATCTTCCCATTTAGGTATTTCTATTCCTAAATTTAATAACTTATCTTTTGATAATTGAGAATTATATGGTCTCTTGGCTTGTGTGATTTTCATCATTTCTATGTATTCTTCTGTGGTTACAGGATTTACTTTACATCCTATCTTTTGTTCGTCTAATATTGCTTTTGTAAAGTCATACCATGTTGTATATCCTTGGTTTGTTGCATTATATATTCCATATGGTATTTTCTTATTTATTGCTTGATATATTATTTCAGCTAGGTCTACTGCATATGTTGGACTTCCATGTTGGTCTGACACAACATTTAATTCATCTCTTGTTGAACCTAATTTTGTCATTGTTTTTACAAAGTTGTTTCCACCTATTCCATATAACCATGCTGTTCTAAATATGTAATATTCTTCCATATTTTTTTCTATTTCTTGTTCTCCATGTAATTTAGTTTTTCCATAAACTGTTACAGGCGCTGTTTCATCATCTTCTTTATAGTCTTTTGCTATATCTAAGTCTCCTCCAAAAACATAGTCTGTTGAAATATGTACTAGTTTTGCTCCTACTGCTTTTGATGCTTTTGCTAAGTTCCCTGGTCCTTCTCCATTTATTTTTTCTGCTATTTCATAATTTTCTTCTGCTTTGTCTACAGCTGTATATGCTGCACAGTTTATTATATAGTCTGGTTTTATATCTGCTGTGTATTTCATTACTGCAATTTCATCTGTTATATCTAGTTGTTCTACATCTGTTTCAATTATCTCATTCTCTTTTTTAAATCTCTCTTTTACTTCTTTTGCCAACATTCCATTAGCTCCAGTTAATAATATCTTCATTACTTTCCACCTTTCTTTATTTTAAATCTTCTTTGATATAATATCATACCCCCCCAAAAAATACAACCCCTTTTATTATGGTTTATTATATATTTATTTTAAACTTATATTTCATTACTGATTATGACATTTCTATTTAATTCACTCCATTTGCAAAAAAATAATACCTCAACTAGATTTAACTAATTGAGATATCTTTTATTATTATACATTTAATCCTTTTCTTCCTGGATAAACTGCAACATTACCTAGGTCTGCTTCAATATTTAGTATTCTATTGTATTTTGCAACTCTATCAGTTCTACAAGGAGCACCTGTTTTTATTTGACCTGCATTTGTAGCAACAGCAACATCTGCAAGAGTAGTATCTTCAGTTTCTCCACTTCTATGAGAAACAACAGCTGTATAACCATTCTTTTTAGCAAGTTCAATAGCATCTAATGTCTCTGTTAATGTACCAATTTGGTTCAATTTTATTAAAATACTATTTGTTGTTTTATTATCAATACCTTTTTGTAATCTCTTAATATTTGTTACAAACAGGTCATCTCCAACTAATTGAACTTTTTGTCCTAATCTATCTGTTAGCTTTTTCCATCCATCCCAATCTTCTTCTGCTAATCCATCTTCAACTGAGATTATTGGATATCTATCACATAAATCAGCTATGAAATCTATCATCTCATCACATGTTTTTGTTACATTAATCTTCCAGAAGTGATATTGTCCATCTTTACCTATTCTTTTAGCTTCATCATACATTTCTGTTGCTGCTAAATCAAGGGCTAGGCAAACTTCTTCTCCTGGTTTATATCCAGCTTCTTTTATAGATTCCATTATTAATTGAAGTGCTTCATCTTCATCTTTAACATTTGGTGCAAAACCACCTTCATCTCCAACTCCTGTTCCTAATCCTTTTGCTTTAAGAACTTTTTTTAATGTATGATAAATCTCAGCACACATACGTAAACATTCCGTAAAAGATTTTGCCCCAACTGGCATTATCATAAATTCTTGTACACTTAATGTTGAATCTGCATGTTTACCACCATTCATTATATTCATCATTGGCACTGGTAATGTTTTTGCATTTGTCCCACCAATATAACTATATAATTCTTGACCTAATGAAGCTGCTGCTGCTTTTGCAACTGCAAGGGATACTCCTAATGTTGCATTTGCACCTAATTTACCTTTGTTTTCTGTTCCATCTAATTCTATAAGTTTTTTGTCAATAGCAACTTGGTCATATACATTCATTTCTTCTAATGCAGGAGCAATTATTTTGTTCACATTTTCTACTGCTTTTAAAACCCCTTTTCCCATGTATCTTGACTTGTCCCCATCTCTTAATTCAACTGCTTCAAAACTTCCTGTTGACGCTCCTGATGGAACCATTGCTACACCACAACTCCCATCAAATGTTTCTACTGTAACTTGTACAGTTGGATTTCCTCTTGAATCTAGAACCTCTAGCGCTCTTATGCTTTCGATTTCTAAGTAATTTTTCATATTAAAATCCTCCTCATTTTTTACTTAAATTTGCTTTTTAGCACATCTTTATTTACTTAATATTTGATTTATTGTCTTTTTTACACCTTGATTTTTTGCTAAATATTCAACACGCTGATTTTCTTTAAAATCAGTTGTGTCATATGTAATTATGTTTGTTTTTCTTTTTAAATAAACTCCTGTATCATATTCTTCATCATGCTTATTACTTGGCTTTCTTTCAGCCAAGTATTCTTCTATTGCTTCTTTTTCTCTTTTGCTGTGTGGCTCTATATTAAGATATTTGTATCTCCAATATATATGGTGTGAATAATATGAATTTTGAGTTCCTGATAATTTATCATAATTATATTCTATTTTAAATCTATTGTTTTTGATTGTTATTGTAATATTTGACCAAACTGGCTGGTTACTTTTTATAAATTCTTCTCGAAGTTCTTTTATATTATCATATAACAAATTGATTAAATTTAAATACTCTTCTTCTTCAATATCATATTTAGAAGGGACTTCATATACATTTAT
This sequence comes from Clostridia bacterium, assembly GCA_022790575.1. Classification (GTDB taxonomy): domain Bacteria; phylum Bacillota; class Clostridia; order TANB77; family CAG-508; genus CAG-269. The sequence continues at coordinate 83,880 of JAAVXM010000025.1, forward strand.
AAACTTCCTTTTTAATAGTGCTTTTGGTAAAAAGTAGAAATACATTTCACCTGTTTGGATTTTTCCCAATCGCTCTATTATTGAAGCATAAAGATATAATTCATCCCATTTCCCAGGTACAGCATAAAATATCTTTCTCTGGATTTCTTCATATAATTCTTTTATTCTTTTAGTATTATTTAACACTTTTCTTTCACCCTTCGTTGTGAATTATTTTTCCAAAATACTTTCCCCTGTCATTTCTGAAGGCTTATTTATTCCTAATATTTCTAATAAAGTTGGTGCTAAATCTGCTAATTTACCAGATTTTACTTTTAATGTTTCATCATTTGATACTAGTATTAATGGAACTGGATTTGTTGTGTGCGCTGTATGTGGTTCACCTGTTGTACAATCAATCATTTGCTCACAATTACCATGGTCTGCTGTTATTATAAGTACTCCTTCATGTTTTAATATACAATCTGATACTTTTCCAACACATTCATCTATTACCTCTACTGCCTTGATTGCTGCTGATAAGTTCCCTGTATGCCCTACCATATCTGGATTTGCATAGTTTAATATTATTGTGTCATATTTATTCTCATTTATTGAGTCTATAACATTTTGTGTTACTTCATATGCACTCATTTCTGGTTTTAAATCATATGTTGCAACTTTAGGTGATGGTACTAATATTCTATCCTCTCCTGAGAATTGTTTTTCTTCTCCTCCATTGAAGAAAAATGTTACATGTGCATATTTTTCTGTTTCCGCTATACGAAGTTGAGTTAGCCCATTTTTACTTACTACTTCTCCAAATGTATTTATTATTGGCTCTTTTTTAAATGCAACTTCTACATTTGGCATTGTTTCATCATAGTTTGTAAAACACACATAATATATATTCATTTTCTTTGTTTCAAATTCTTTAAAATCTTTATCAACTATTGCTCTTGTTATTTGTCTTGCCCTATCTGGTCTAAAATTGAAAAATATTACAGAATCGTTTTCTTCAATTGTTGCTATAGGTGTGTCTCCATTACAAATAACTGTTGGTTCAACAAATTCATCAAATACTTCCTTTTGATATGAACTTTCTATTGCTATAGTTGCAGAGTTGGCTTTATTTCCTTCACCTTTTACTAGTACATCATAGCATTTTTGAACTCTTTCCCATCTTTTATCTCTATCCATTGCATAATATCTTCCTGATATACTTGCTATTTTTCCTATTTCTTTTTCTTTCATCTTTTCTTCTAATTGCAATATATAGCTTTCTCCTGAAGCGGGTGGAGTGTCTCTCCCATCTAAGAAACAATGTACATATACATTTTCAAAGTCTCTTCTTTTTGCCATTTCTAATAATCCATAAAGATGTCTTATATGACTATGAACTCCTCCATCTGACACTAGTCCTAGTATATGCAATTTTGAATTGTGCTTTTTACAGTTTTCTATTGCTTCTGTGAATTCTGGAACTGTAAAAAAGTCTCCATCTTCAATCGATTTTGTTATTTTTGTTAGTTCTTGATATACTATTCTTCCTGCACCAATATTTGTATGCCCTACTTCTGAATTTCCCATTTGTCCTTCTGGTAATCCCACCTGTAGTCCACTTGTATATATTTCTGTAGTTGGATATTTTTTCATTAGTTTATCAATATTAGGCGTATTTGCTAATTTTGCTGCATTTGCATCTCCTTGATTATTTATCCCAAATCCATCCAATATCATTAGCATTACTGGTTTTTTTTTCATTTTCTTTTCCTATATCCTTTCTCTTTTTAATGTAAAAAACTTTTTAATTGTCAAATTGTACTATTTTTGAGAATTCTTCTGCATTAAGACTTGCTCCTCCTACTAATCCTCCATCAATGTCTGACATTTCGAAAAGACTTTTTGCATTTGAGCTTTTTACACTTCCACCATATTGTATTATGATTTTGTCTGATTTGTTCTGCCCATATATTTCTGATATTTTTTTTCTTATTTGCATTATGGCTTCATTTGCTTCTTCTTTTGTCGCTGTATTTCCTGTTCCTATAGCCCATATAGGTTCATATGCTATAATGATTTTCTCTAAGCTTTCTTGTTCTATTCCTTCTAGTGCTTTTTCTATTTGTTTTGATATGACTTTTTCTGTTATTCCTTGTTCTCTTTGCTCTAAAGTCTCTCCAACACATACTATTGGTTTTAATCCAACTTTTAAGGCTTGTTTTACTTTTTTATTAACTATTTCATCTGTTTCAGAAAAATATTGCCTTCTTTCAGAATGTCCAATTATAACATATTCCACACCTATTGATTTTAACATTTGCCCAGAAACTTCCCCTGTATATGCTCCACTTTCTTCCCAATGCATGTTTTGTGCCCCAACTTTTATGTTTGTTCCTTGTACATTTAATAATACATAAAATAGGTCTGTATATGGAACACATATAATTACTTCGTTTTTTGTATTTTTTACTAGAGGTGTTAATTTTTCTATAAAGTCAATTGCTTCATTTGGAAGCATATTCATTTTCCAGTTTCCTGCAATAACTTTTCTTCTCATGTTTCTTCTCCTTATATTATCTAATCTTTATCTATCGCCATCGTCATCTTCTCTTGAACAACATTTTTCTTTATCCATTAAGCACTCTATTCCTGGTAATTTCTTTCCTTCTAAGAATTCTAGTGATGCTCCTCCTCCTGTTGAAATATGTGTCATCTTATCTGCTAATCCTGCTTTTTCTATAGCTGCTGCAGAATCTCCTCCACCTATTATTGTTGTTGCCTCTATTTTTCCTAAAGCTTCTGCAATTGTATTTGTTCCTTTAGCAAATTCGTCTATTTCAAACATTCCTAAAGGTCCATTCCATATAACTGTTTTTGCTGATTTTAATTCATGTTTCAATAATTCCATAGTCTTTTCTCCAATGTCAAAACCTTTCCATCCTTCTGGCATTTGTGTAGCTGGTACTGTTTTATATTCTGACATAAGTTTACCATTTTCGTCAACTTCATTGTCTTTCCCAACTACATTATCTATAGGAAGAATTAAGTTTACACCTTTTTCTTTAGCTTTTTTTATTAATTCTAATGCTAAATTACATTTATCTGGCTCACATAGAGAATCTCCTACTTCATAACCTTGTGCTTTTAAGAATGTGTAACTCATCGCTCCACCAATTATTAATGTATCAACTTTTTCAAGTAAACTTTCTATTACACTTATCTTGTCTGATACTTTTGCTCCACCAAGTATTGCTACATATGGTCTTTTAGGATTGTCTAAGCTGTCTCCTAAGAATTTTAATTCTTTTTCTATTAGAAATCCTGATACTGCTGGTAAATATTCAGCCACTCCTGCTGTTGATGCATGTGCTCTATGTGCTGTTCCAAATGCATCATTTACATATATTTCTGCCATATCTGCTAACTTTTTAGCAAATTCAGGGTCATTGTCTGTTTCTTCTCTATGAAATCTTACATTTTCAAGTAACATTACTTGACCTTCTTTTAAATCTGAAGACATTTCTTGAGCATTTTCTCCTATTACATCTTTTGACATTGGTACTTCTTGCCCAAGTAATTCTGATATTCTTTTTGCTACTGGTGCTAATGAATATTCTGGGTTAGCTTCTCCTTTTGGTCTACCTAAGTGTGAACATAGTATTACTTTACACTTTTGGTCTAATAAGTATTTTATTGTTGGTAATGCTTCAACTATTCTTCTATCATCTGTAATTTCTCCTGTTTTTTTATCTATTGGTACATTAAAGTCACATCTTACTAGTACTTTCTTTCCTTTTAAATCTATATCTCTTATTGTTTTTTTACTCATAACAATCAATCCTTTCAATTTAACTAATATCATGAAGTTAAATTCTTCTAACGTCCTTTTTATAATTTTATTTTTTTGAGGCTTTCTATTTGTATAATATCAATTTATAGTTGAAAACCTCAAAATACTATTTCTTTTTATTTATTATCTACTGTTGCCATATAACATGCTAGGTCTACTAGTTTATTTGAGTATCCCCATTCATTATCATACCATGCTACTAATTTTACAAATGTGTCTGTTAACATTATTCCTGCTGTACTGTCAAATATTGATGTGTGTGGGTCACTTGTAAAGTCTGTTGATACTACTGCTTCATCTGTATATTCTACTATTCCCTTTAATTCATTTTCTGATGCTCTTTTTACAGCATTACATATTTCTTCATATGTTGTTGGCTTTTCTAAATTACATGTTAAATCTACAACAGATACATCAACTGTTGGCACTCTAAATGCCATTCCTGTTAGTTTTCCATTTAATGAAGGTATTACTTTTCCTACTGCTTTTGCTGCTCCTGTTGATGATGGTATTATGTTTGCTGCAGCAGCTCTACCTCCTCTCCAGTCTTTCTTAGATGCTCCATCTACTGTTTTTTGTGTTGCTGTTGTTGCATGAACTGTTGTCATAAGTCCTTCTTTTATTCCAAAATTGTCATTTATTATTTTTGCAAGTGGTGCTAAACAGTTTGTTGTACATGATGCATTTGATACTATATTCATATCTGATGTATACTCAGTATTGTTTACTCCCATTACAAACATTGGTGCATCTTTTGATGGTGCACTTATTATTACTTTTTTTGCCCCTGCATCAATATGTGCTTGAGCTTTTTCTATTGTTGTGTATACTCCTGAACACTCTAATACATATTCAACTCCAAGTTCTCCCCATGGAATGTTTTTAGGGTCCATTTCATTATATACCTTTATTGTTCTTCCGTTAACCTCTAGGTTTCCTTCTTTTTCTTCTACTGTACCTTTAAATCTCCCGTGAACACTATCATATTTTGTCATATATGCCATATAGTCAGCTGCTAAAAATGGGTCGTTTATTGCTACAACTTCAACCTCCTCTTTTGCTAATGCCACTTGGAATGCTAGCTTACCTATTCTTCCAAAGCCATTAATTCCTACTTTTATTGACATAAAAACTTCCTCCTTTTCAGATGTTAGATTATTTTTTATTTTCTAACTTCTATTATTTACCTTTCTAGGCAATTTTATTCTATAATAAAAAACACTACTTTTCAAGTAGTATTTCAAAATTTTACAAATATTTTTTTAGTGTCTCTATACTATCTTCTTGCATTACTACAAAATCATTTAAAATTTGTTTTACTTTTGAGTCCACACTTGGGTTATTATTTAATAGTCTTCTCCCCTCAATTATTCCCATATTTGTACCTTGCATTAATAATTCTGATATCTTTGAATTACTTTGGTCATTAATTGTTTTCATATTTATACCATACCATGTCATCATTTTGTTCATTGCATTTGTCTCTTGTGGCTTATCAAAACTGTATTCTGAATATATTTCGTCAACTCTGTCTGCTATCTTTTTATATTTCCCATATTCTACATTTAATACTTCCTCAAATTTGTTATCTTTGACTTTGTTTAGAATAAACGAAATTGCATCCATACCCATTGTAGTTCCTTTATTAACTTCGTCTAAAACTTTTACATTTTGCTCTCCCATAATTACCTCCTTTTTGTTAGATTTTCCATTTTATTTATTTTTATACATGGTCATGCACTTTTATTTTTTTCTAGCATATATTGGGTTTAGAGGTTATTGCTCGAATGGAGGTTTTTTATGTTTTTTTCCCTTTGTGTAAATGGTTTTTTACATTTTTTACAATATGCTGTCTTTGCTGTTGGATATATTTCAGGAACTACTCTTTTTCCTGAGCCTTTGAGTTCAGATGATGAACAAAAATATCTTGAGAAATTGAGTAATGGTGATGAAGAAGCTAGAAACATTCTTATAGAAAGGAATTTAAGATTAGTTGCTCATGTTTGCAAAAAGTATAACAGTTCAAATATTGACCCAGATGATTTAATTTCTATTGGTACAATTGGTTTAATTAAAGGTATAAATAGTTTTAAAGTAGAAAAAGGCGCTAGACTTTCTACATATGTTTCTCGTTGTATTGATAATGAAATTCTTATGCATTTTAGAGCCACGAAAAAGCTTGGAGCTGAAGTCTATCTGAATGAACCTATTGGCAAAGATAAAGATGATAATGTTATTACTTTACAAGAGGTTCTGGAAAATGATGATAAATCTGTTGAGGATTCTGTTGATTTAAAGATGAAAGTTAAATTGCTGTATGAAAAAATGAAAAGTAGTTTAAAGTCTAGAGAACGTACTATTTTGGAATTGCGTTTTGGTTTAGATGGTCATAAACCTAAAACTCAAATCGAAATCGCTGAACAAATGGGTATTTCACGTTCCTATGTATCCCGAATTGAAACAAAGGCAATAAATAAATTAGCAAAAGAAATAAAGGAATAAATGGTTACCCATTTATTCCTTTTATAAATTATGGATAAAAAATCGCTTCATGTAACTCTCTTGACTTTTTTATCCGTTCTTCAGTATCAAATTGACTATTATATAATTTTTCATAGAAACCACCTTTTGCAAGTAATTCTTCATGTGTTCCTTGTTCGACAATATCCCCATGGTCCATAACAAGAATTAAATCTGCATTTTTAATTGTTGATAATCTATGGGCAATAATAAAAGATGTTCTACCTTTCATTAAATTATCCATAGCTTTTTGAATTTCAATTTCAGTTCTTGTATCGATAGAGCTGGTTGCTTCATCTAATATCAATATTTTAGGATCTGCTAAAATAACTCTAGCAATAGTAAGAAGTTGTTTTTGTCCAGCAGATACTCCACTTGTTTCTTCACTTAATATTGAATTATATCCATTTGGCAATGTTTTAATAAAATGGTGTACACGTGCAGCTTTAGCAGCTTGAATAACATCATCTTCAGTTGCATCATCTTTACCATATTTAATATTGTCCCTAACAGTCCCTTCAAATAACCATGTATCTTGAAGAACCATTCCAAACATTTGACGAAGTTCCCCTCTTTTGAAGTCTTTTATATTATGTCCATCTACTAAAATAGCGCCATCTGTTACATCATAGAATCTCATGAGTAATTTGACCATTGTAGACTTTCCTGCTCCTGTAGGACCAACTATTGCAATTTTTTGTCCTTCATGAACTTTTGTAGTAAAGTCTTTTATTATTATATCATTTGGATTATAACCGAATTTTACATTTTGAAATTCAATATTTCCTTTTAGCCCTTCTATTGTAGTTCCTTGCTTATCTGTTTCAACTTCTTCATCTTCTTCTAGAAATTCAAATATTCTTTCAGTTGCTGCTACCATTGCTTGTAACATGCTTGAAACTTGTGCAATTTGGTTTATTGGTTGAGTAAATTGTTTATTATATTGTATAAAACTTTGTATATTACCTACTGTAATTCTTCCATTTATTGCTAGATATCCTCCTGCAATTGCAACTCCAACATATCCTATATTTGAAATAAAATTCATTATTGGGTGCATAAGTCCTGATAGAAATTGTGCTCTCCATGCTGACCTATACAACTCCTTGTTTGCCTTAGAGAATTCTTGTTTTGCTTTTTCTTCTCCATTAAATGCTTTTACAACAATCAATCCTGAGAAAATTTCTTCAACTTGCCCATTTACATGTCCTAAATAATCTTGTTGCCTTTTAAAGTATTTTTGTGATTTTCCTACTATTATCTTTACTAGTATTGCTCCTATTGGCATTACAAATAGTGAAATTAATGTCATTTGCCAACTTATTGTTAACATCATTATTAAAATACCTACTATTGTACATATTGATGTTATTATTTCTGTTACACTTTCATTTAGGTTCATCCCTAGTGTATCAATATCATTTGTTATAACTGACAAAACCTCTCCATTTGTCTTTTTGTCAAAGTAATTCATAGGTAGCTTATTTATTTTTGCTACTAGGTCTTTTCTCATTTTGTATGTAAGATTTTGTGCAATATGAGTCATTGTAAAGTTTTGAATGAAAGAGAATAATGCACTTATTATATATAATCCTAATAATGTTATTAATATAGTACCAACTTTTCCAAAGTCAATTCCACCTGTTCCAGAAATCTTATTTACTAGTCCATTAAATATTTCTGTTGTAGCATTCCCCAAGATTTTAGGTCCCACGATTGCAAATATTGTACTACCAATTGCAAATATTAATACAATTACTAATGCAATTTTATATTTGCTTAGATAATTTTTTACTAACTTCATTGCTGTCCCTTTAAAGTCTTTAGCTTTTTCAGTTGTTCTAACATGTCCCATTGGTCCTGGCATATTATTCTCCTCCTTCCTTTTGGTTTAACTCATTTTCTGATAGTTGTGATAAGGCAATTTCTCTATATGTTTCATTGTTTTTCATTAATTCTTCATGTGTTCCTTGTCCTACAATTTTACCATCATCTAATACTATAATTTTGTCTGCATTTAGTATTGTACTTATTCTTTGTGCAACTATTATATTTGTTTTATTTTTTGTCTGTTTTGCTAATGCTTCACGTAATGCTGAGTCTGTTTTAAAGTCTAATGCAGAAAAGCTGTCATCAAATACAAATATTTCTGGTTCTTTTGCGATTGCTCTTGCAATAGATAATCTTTGTTTCTGTCCTCCAGATACGTTATTACCACCTTGTGCAATCTCTGAACTATATTTGTTATCTTTTTCTTCAATAAAATCTGTTGCTTGTGCAATTTCAGCTGCTTTACGCATTTGCTCATCAGATATATTTTGACTTGCATATTTTATATTACTTTCTATTGTTCCTGAAAATAATATTCCCTTTTGTGGTACAAATCCAATAATATCTCTTAATTCTTTTTGTGATAAGTCTTTTACATTTACTCCATCTACTAAAAGTTCTCCTCCTGTTACATCATAAAATCTAGGAATTAAATTTACTACTGTTGATTTTCCACTTCCTGTACTTCCAATTATTGCTGTTGTCTTTCCTGCTTCTGCTGTAAAGTTAATATCTTCAAGTATTTCTGTATCTGCATCAGGATATCTAAATGATACATTTTTGAATTCTACTAAACCTTTTTTATCTGGATTTAATTTTTTAGTTTCTTCTTTATCTTTTATACTTGGCTCAGTTTCAATAACTTCCATAATACGATTTGCTGATACTGATGCCCTTGGTAGCATTATTGATATCATAGAAATCATTAAGAAACTCATTATTATTTGCATTGAATATTGTATAAATGCTAACATGTCTCCAACTTGCATAACACCTTGGTCAATATTATGACCTCCAACCCATATAATTAGTATTGACATACTGTTCATTATAAGCATTAACATTGGCATCATTACTGACATTGTTCTATTTACAAATATATTTACCTTTGTTAAATCTTTATTTGCTTCGTCAAATCTATTTTCTTCTCTTTCTTCAGTGTTAAATGCTCTAATTACTGATTTTCCTGTTAATATTTCTCTTGCTACTCCATTTAATTTGTCTATTAGTCCTTGTAACTTCTTGAATTTTGGCATTGCAATTGCAAATAATACTGCTACTACAATTAATACTGCAATAACTACTAGTCCTATTATCCATGCCATTGAACTGTTACTTTGGTGTACAACTTTGATAACTCCACCTATTCCTATTATTGGTGCATATACTACTGTTCTAAATAGCATTGCTAATAATTGTTGTATTTGTTGAATGTCATTCGTACTACGAGTTATTAATGAGGCTGTTGAAAATTCTCTTAATTCTTTTTGAGAGAATTTTAATACTTTACTAAATACTTTATCTCTTAAGGTTCTTGACATTCTTGCTCCAACTCTTGAAGATAACATCATTATTGTTATTCCAGATGCCATACTTATAGCTGCTAATGCAAGCATTTTTAGGCCTGCTATAAGTATATAATTCATTTGAACTCTATCTGTATTTATTCCTGCATTTGCATATATACTTTTTACATTTGCTGTTGCTGCTTGTTCTTTTATACTTTCTTGCATATTGTTTATTTGTTCTGTTGCTTGTTGTAATATTTGATTGGTTTGCTCTTGTGGCATTGTTTTTATTATTTCAATTAATGACATATTTTCCATTGCACTAACTTGGTCTGCTGGCATATTTGCAAATATTTGCTGTTTTATTTGATTTGATATTTCTTCTTGTTTTAGTGTTTGTGAAATTATTATTGGTTCTGTCATTAATTTTGAAAGTTCCTCTGTTTGTTGTTCATCTAAGTCTTTTATAATATATATGTTGTCTTTATCATAACTGTCTTCTATATAGTTTTTGATAAATCTCTTCTGATTTTTTTCTAAATCTGTTGAACTGGCAATAGAATAACTTTCTAGAATCACATCATCATTTTCTGTAAACATAAGTATTGTTTCCATGTCTTCTTTATTGATTACATTTGGTGCAACATTTTCTATTCCTCCTGATTGTATTCCTTCATTTACAATTTTTGATGTATAATTTGGTAATTCTAAGTCTACTGCTGCCTGTAAACATAAAAGAGATACTATTACTAGTACTGAAATCCATGATTGTTTTAGATTTTTTAGTATTTTTAACATTTTCTCCTCCTTGTTCTTGTTTTAGATTTTTTCTTGCATTTTTCTATAACACAAAATAACACCATGTTATTTTATTTGACATAGTGTTATTTGTCAATGATATTATTGTGATTTTTATGTGTCCTTTTTGTAAATTTAGTCACCAAAACTAATTCCTATACTTCTTGCTGTTTTAACTAAATCATGTTCCATTGTGACTTTTCTAATATTGCTTTTGTTTGTATTTCCTGATACTGCTCCTATTTCTGTATTCTCTCCTACAACATCTTCTAATGAAACACAATCTAATCTTCCATTTTTTATTACTGTTAGTACTCCAAAGTGTCCATCTAATGCAAGTTGCATTGCTTTTGCTCCATATTTTGTTGAAAGAACTCTGTCAAATGCTGTTGGTGTTCCTCCTCTTTGCATATATCCAAGTGTTGTATTTCTTGCTTCTAATCCTGTTAATTCTTCTAGTTGTTTTGCAATTATTTGTCCTACTCCTCCTAATTTTGTATTATCTACTCCAGCACCATTGTCTCTTGTATTTAATATTGTTGCTGTTCCTCCTGCTGGCATTGCACCTTCTGCAACAACTACTACACTAAATGTTTTTCCTTCTTTCATTCTTTCTTTTATTTTGTCTGCTGCCTTGTTTATATCATATGGAATTTCTGGTATTAATGCTACATCTGCTCCTCCTGCTATTGCAGATTCTAAAGCTATCCACCCTGCATATCTTCCCATAACTTCTAATACCATTATTCTGTGATGTGTTTCTCCTGTTGTGTGCAATCTATCTAATGCTTCCATTGCTACTGATACTGCTGTATTATATCCAAATGTGATTTCAGTACATGCTACATCATTGTCTATTGTTTTTGGTACTCCTATTACATTTACTCCTCTTGTTGAAAAGTCTCTTGCTGACTTTTGAGTTCCATCTCCTCCCAATGTGAATATACAATCAAATCCGTCTTTTTTTATGTTTTCTATACATACTTCTGATAAGTCTTTGTATTCTACTTCTCCTTTTTCATTTATAGTTTTATAGTTGAATACATTTGCATTTGTTGATGACCCTATTATTGAACCTCCTTTTTGCAATATCCCTGATGCCATTTCATCTTCTCCTGTACTTAATCTCTCAAATTCATTTTTTAATAGGCCTTGATATCCGTCTATAAACCCATAACATTCTATCCCATTGTTTTCTGCTGTTTTTACTATTGCTCTTATTACAGCATTAAATCCTGCTACATCTCCTCCATTTGCTAGTATCGCTACTTTTTTTATCATATGATTTCCTCCCTAACCACTTTTCTTTTTATGTTATTATTATATCAATTTTTTATTTTTTTACAAGTTCTTTTTAGAATTTTTTATATTTATTACAAAAGGTATTATATCTCATATTCCAGGAGGTGAAGGAGGAGTTATAAGTGCACATGTATATGTAAATTTTATATTTTCATGTATTGGAAGTGATGGTGTTGGTTCATATGGAGACCAAGTACCACCCTGCGTCGTATACCCAGCATCAGCTGTAATATCAGGTATTTCTCTATCTGCTAAATGTCCTATTCCATTTTCTGATGGTACACCATTTGACATTAATGTGACAACTATAGCAACAGTTTTTTCTCCACCAGTAAAACTACCATGTTCTACTGCAATTTCTACAATAACCTGATATTTGTCTGGAATTCCATCTGGCATATTTATATTACTTCCTTTACCAATTTCATCTTTACTATAGTATAAAGTTATTGTTTGGTCTTTCCAGTCCATTAAAATTTCATCTTCAGATGCTGAAAGATATGTATAATTCTTTCCATTATATGCTAAACTAGTTTTGGCATAAGTAGAAGCAGTATATTTTTTTCCACTTTCTACTTCTATATGTTCAGTTTGTATAGTTTCATTAGTTTCCTCCTCACAATGTAGTATCGTTAATTGAGGTTGTGAAATCTGTTTATATGTAACTTCATTATCTGCTGTGTTTGTATGATACCACACTCCATCCATTTCTATACCTCTAGCATAATAAATATGGTGACTTTGTTTGTCTATTATGTATATGTCATCATAATTTTCTTCTAAATTTTCTCCATTTAATTTTTCATAATCTTTACCATAATTTAATGTAAATCCATCTAGCGCTGCTAAATCTATAATATAATACTCCTGAATATCATTGGGTTGTGGTTCAAATTTTATATTTGTATATTTATGTGATATTGGTAATGCTCCATACTTTATATAAAATGCATCTATTTCATTTTCTAATACTTCTATATCATTTTGCATCCATTTATAACTTCTCACTTGAATTCCACTTTTAGAATTGTATATAAGCATCCCTGATATTATAATTAGTATTACTATTCCTATTACTAATGATATCATTGTCACACCTAATGATTTTTTCATTTTTAATCTCATTCCTTTCTCCAGGCACAAATTGGTTCGAAAAGAGTTAAATTTTGGCTAGGAAAACAAGTTTTAAATTTATGAATCATACTTATTGTACATTCATTAAATTTAAAATGAAGTTTGACGACGCCAAAATTGTAATTATTTTTCAACCTTTTTCCTTCGTTTTTCTCTTGATACTGTAATTACTTTACACTATAATTGCTATTGTTAGAATCTTATTTATATTTTATATATATTTCAAATATGCTTCAATAAAATCGTCAATATTTCCATCCATTACCGCTTCTACATTCCCTACTTCATAGTTAGTCCTATGGTCTTTAACAAGAGTATATGGGCAAAATACATATGAACGTATTTGATTGCCCCATGCAATATCTTTTTGCACCCCTTTTAAATCTTCAATTTTTTCCTTTTGCTCTTTTTCTTTTAGGTCTAAGAGTTTTGATTTTAGCATTTTCATTGCAGTTTCTCTATTTTGTATTTGTGAACGTTCAGATTGACATGCAACAACAATATTTGTTGGTATATGTGTTATCCTTATAGCAGAAGATGTTTTATTTATATGTTGTCCCCCTGCTCCTGATGCTCTATATGTATCTACTCTTAAGTCATCTTGGTTTATTTCTATTTGTATATCATCTGTTATTTCTGGTAAAACCTCTAATGAAGCAAATGATGTATGCCTTCTTCCCCCAGCATCAAATGGAGATATTCTAACTAATCTATGAACTCCCATTTCTCCTTTCATATACCCATATGCATTTTCTCCTATTATTTCAAATGTTACACTTTTTATCCCTGCTTCATCGCCTTCTAAATAGTCTAATTCTTTTACTTCATATCCGTTTTTTGTTGCCCATCTGTTATACATTCTATATAACATTTCAGCCCAATCTTGCGATTCTGTTCCTCCTGCTCCTGGATGTAGTGTTACTATACAATTACTTCTATCATATTTTCCTGATAATAGTGTTTGTATTTGCATTTTTTCTACATCATTTTCTAATTTCTTTGTGTTTCTTAATATTTCTTTCATTATTTCTTCATCATGTTCCATTGTTACAAGTTCTGTCATTTCTTTAAGATTTTGAGTTTCTTTTTTTAATTCCTCATAATTTGTAATCTTTTGCTTTAATTGTTTTATTTCCGCTAAGACTTTTCCTGTCTCTTTCATATCTCGTTGCCAGAAATTTTCGTCCATCGTTTCTTTCTCGAGTTCTTCTAATCTCTTTTTTAAATTAGAGACGTCAAAGAGACTCACCTAAATTCTTTATCTTTTCACTTAACTGCTCTAGTTTTTTTGAGTTTTCTTCAAGCTCTATCATTTTTTCACTCCTCACTTATTTTTAATCATAATCTCTAATACTTAATGTTGGATATTCAAATATTTGCCCTCCTTCTGTAAATCTTCCAGAAGGTATATGACTTTTATTAAATGTAGTTAACCCTTTTAAGAAATATTGATATTTTGACTGCTGTGATTGTTTTCCTCCTCCTATTACAACTGGGTCATCCCATGTTGTGTCAACTGCATACCAGTTTTCATTTAATTTTACATAGTTCCATGCATGGCTTTCAGTTTCATTGTTGCTATTTGTTCCTTGCCCTATTACTATAACATTATCTACTTTTAATTCATTCATAAAATATTGAAATGCTTTTGCATAACCTTCGCATACAGCCTTTTTATATACCAATGCTCCATACATATCATATATATTGTCTTGTGATATTGTTGTTTCATAATCAATGGTTTCTACTAGATAGTCATGTACTAACTTTACTTTTTCATAATCACTTTTTCCATTTGCTTTTGATAATATCTGATTTTTTATTGTTTCTATTTGTAATAATGCTGCATCAACATCACTTTTTGATAAAAAACCATCTTGTAAATAATTTGGTTGGTGTCCACTATTAATATATACATTGTATTTTATTCCTGTTATTTTGGTTATCTTTTCAATGTTTATATACATTTTTGTTGCATCTATATAAAATATGTCTGGATTGTCATATATTAATGCTTCTATAGCTGATTGATATTGTCTTTGTAATTCTTCATCTCCTCCTGATTCTGATAACAATGATGAAAATGTATTTTTGAATTCTACAGTATATGTTCCTGTTTTTAAGTTTTCTCTATTTTCATATAATTTTGAATATATTATTTTTGCTGTTTTGTCTAATTGGTTATATAAGTGCTTATAATTTCCTGCATTTTCTGTTGTCCCATTTCCTGAACTTGTTTCTTTGAATATTATTTCTTCATAATTATTACTGTCTTCCTTTTCTGTCGTTTTGTATTGTATTGTTGGAATTATTGAGTCTTCTTCAAAGCTTATCTCTATTGTTGATTCTCCCATTATTTCACTATATAATACATATCCTGTAATTCCTATTATTCCTATTAATAATATAAGTATTATTAATAATAATATTGTACTTCCTTTATTTCCTTTTTTTATCTTCATTTTCTCACTTTCCTTTCTCAAGGTTTCTATTTTCTTTTGCATATTATAATTATATCATTTTTTTTTTATAAAGGAAATATTTTTTGAAACTTTTATAAAAGATTTGATTATAAAAAAATAGAGGCTATTAACTAGCCTTTATTTTTTTATAATATTTAAGTATTTTCTATAGAATATTCACTTGTATCTGGTATTGTAATTTTATCTAAAATATTCATTTTATAGTTATATTCATATGTTCTTGAAGCATTTGTATCAGATGAAACTATAGCTCTTAGTGTTAATCCTGTATCCTTTTCTATCCATAATTGCGTTCCACCATTAAATTCTATTAAATAACATGATGTATCATTACAATTTGTTGTAGTAATATTCTTTACATTTTTTGTATAAAATAGTCTTTTAAAAAATGATAAATCTGAAAAATCTTCTGTATAATTGAATAATGATACCTTAACTATTTCTCTCTCATCTAAATTCTCTTTTACTGTTTTAGTATCATGTGAAATAAATTGGCATATATTGTTAGTTTCATTTTTATACATACTAGTATTTATACTACTATTTTTATCTTGTGATATTACTTCTAAATTTGTTAATGTTTCATTTCTAGTTATATATGATTCCACAATATGTAAATTATCATTTTCAACAGAAATCACTTTAGCATAGTAATTATTTACAGTTTTTAATTCATTTATGTTATTAGATATTATTGAGAGTATTATGAATTTTCTAGCATATACACAAAACACAATTGTAAATATCAATATAACAATAAATATCAATACTTGTTTTACTAGTTTATTATTCAATACTAATCTCCCCCTCTCGTAGTGTATCATACTATACTATAAATTATATTTCAAGTTTTTATGAAAATATAATTTAGAGATTATCATTTTTTCTTTATTAATTCTGTGCTCTCCTCATTATTTCCGTATTTGCAATACCATTTTATTAGTTAGCATATTTTTATTAAAATCAAATTCATATTGGAATTTGCCATATTCTTTATCTTCTCCAATTCTAGTACACGAATAATATTTATAAGTCTTTCCATTTTCATCAACAATTTGAATATTAAGTGGCATGAAATCATCTTTAATTGTACCAGTCATTATTGTACCTGTATCTGTAACATAAAAATTTTCTACTTTGACTTTGTTTAGTTTACCCTGTGTTTCAAACTCTATATTGGCTCTGTTGTAAAATAACTCTGGAACATTTATTGAAAAATTCCAATCAGTATCTTTAAACAAATATACATATTCATCTTTATTATAATCTATATAACCTACATCATAGATATTAATGTATATTTTCTGTGCCCTAGGTATGGGAGTAATTGAATCAAGCATAAGCTGTGCTATAAATCTATTGTCTTTTAGATATAAATTGGTATATGATTTGCTCATATTCAGTTCGTTTTTATGAGAAAGTTTCATACTTCTGTAAAACTTCTTTTGATATTTTAAGTCACTTGATTTCTTTGTTAATGGTGAGTAATTACAATAAACATTTTTATTTTCATCATAAATTATAAATTTTGCAAAAATTTGATTTTGTACTATTTCCTTATCTGTAAAGTCAAAATCAACAACTATATTCATATCTTTATCTGAGATAATTAGACTATTTATTTTACATCCAATACCATTTTTATATTCATATGCTGTGTTAATATTTTCTATATAACCATTGTCAACAGCATTTTTCATGCTTTCTGATAATTGTAATGTAATATCTATATTTTCTATATCCATTATGTTGCTCTGAGTGTAAGCATATATTATTGTTCCTCCTGCTACTATTGTTGAAAGAATTCCTATAATGATTTTTTTGATGGTCTTTATTATCTTATTACTGGACTTATTTTGCTTTTTGTTATTTTCTTCTCTAAACTGATATATAGCAATATCTTTTTTCAATTTTTCAATTATGTCTTTTTCTATATTATTTCCCATATCCTTTCCCCTCCATTTCTTTTTGTAATTTTTTTCTTATCCTATGTAATCTGCTTCTAACATTAAAGTCTTTCATCTTCATATGTTCTGCTATTTCTTTTGTTCCCTTGTTATTGTGATAATATAGTAAAAATATTTGTATGTCCGTTTTTTGCATTTTATTTATTGTTTCATACAAAATCTCGTTTTTTTCTCTTGTTTCTATAATTTCCAGAAGTTGCTTATCATTAAATAAAACATTATCATATTCTTCTATATCTAATTCAATTTTTAATTTTCTAAGTTTTTTCTTAGTTATGTTTTTTGCTATTCCAACTAGATATGGTAATATCGGTCTATTTAACTCTAATTCGTTTTCTTTTTTCCACAATGCAAAAAATGTGTCTAGTATTATTTCTTCTATGTCTTCTTGAGTTAATATATTATTACTTATATTTTGTATAGTTTTTATTAAATATGATGTGTTTTCTTCTATAACTTTTTCTAAGTCGATTTTGTTTTCATAAAAGTAGTTTTCTATACTTTTCTTGTTTTCCATTTTTCCCCCTTCTTTCTTCTTTTTGTTATATATATGTTACCATTTTTACAAAAAATGTTACACTTAATTATAAATAACAAGAATTATTATCACAGTAGAATTCTAACTGATAGTTTCCTGCTGCACAATTTTTTGTTTATTTAGAATAATTTTTTAAATTTCGTTAATATTAATAATATGGAAATCAAGAAGTTTTTTAGAAATTTATTTAAATATGATAGTAGCGATATATACAACTTTTCAATATTAAATGATAAAAATGCACAACAGCCAAATCCTAAAGAAAACAAACATATAATTTCTGCAAATGTAAATGAAAATTTAGAATTATTAAAAAGTAAATATAATGCATTATTAAGTAATGATATAATAATTAGAGAATTCAGTTTATCAGCAAATAATAAAGAATATAGAAGTTTTATTATTTATATTGATGGTTTAGTTGACACAATATCCATAAATGAGTTTATTTTACAACCACTAATGTTATCAAAAAAGGAGAAAAACTCTGTATTACAAAATGATTTAGCAGCATATGTAGATAATTGCCTCCTTCCTCAAAATAGTGTAAAAAAAGAAGAAAAATTTGAGGATGTATTTAGTGATATAAATATGGGAGACTGTTTGCTCTTCATAGATACCCTAAATATTGCTTTTGATATAGATGTAAAGAGTTATAATCAACGTAGTATAAGTACACCTCAAAATGAAGCAATTATTAAAGGGCCTCAAGAGGCTTTTATAGAAAATTTGAGAACAAACACTTCACTACTTAGGCGCATAGTTAATAATGAAAATTTGGTAATAGAAACTATTCCTGTTGGTAAAATAAGTCAAACAAAATGTGGTGTGTGTTATATGCAAAATATAACAAATAGCGATTTAATTGCAGAAGTAAAATATAGATTAAATAATCTATCTATAGATTCTCTTTTATCTTCTGGTCAATTAGAACAACTTATTGAAGAAGATGAAGGCTTTGGTATCCCTCAAATACTCTCTACAGAAAGACCTGATAAATGTGCTAAATATCTGCTACAAGGTCGTGTGATTATTTTGGTTAATGGGAATCCTTATGCTCTAATTGTACCTGCAACTATAGAGGATTTTCTATTTTCTCCTGAAGATACGAATTTGAGACCTCTTTTCGCGAATTTTTTACGTATTATTCGTGTTATGGCAGCAATTATAACACTTTTATTACCTAGTGTATATATTTCAATTACATCTTTTCATCAAGAAATATTACCAACTGAACTACTCTTCTCAATCTTAGCAACTAGAGAAAATGTTCCTTTTCCTATCTTTTTTGAGTTGTTATTGATGGAGTTTTCTTTTGAATTGATACGTGAAGCAGGTTTAAGAGTCCCATCTCCAATTGGGTCTACTATAGGTATTGTTGGTGCTTTAATACTTGGCGATGCTGCTGTTAATGCAGGTATAGTTAGTCCTACTTTAATTATTATCGTAGCCATAACTGGTATTGCTTCTTTTGCTATTCCAGATTTCTCTTTTGGCTTCCACATTCGTATATTTAGATTTTTATTTACTGCCTTAGGTGTTACTGCTGGTTTTCTAGGAATTGGTTGCGGATTGTTTGTATATCTTGCATCTCTATGTAGTATAAAGTCTTTCGGTATTCCTTATACTACACCTATTGCCCCTGCTTTTAATTCTAAGGGTAATGGATATTTTGTTCCTCCTATATGGAAACAACAATATAGAGCTAGCTTCCTTTCTTCTAAAAAACCTGAAGCTCAATCTGATATTAGTATGAAATGGAAAGTATAAATAAACCACCCATTATGGGTGGCTTTAATTTTAATAATTTTCAGCTTTAATTTCAAAATATGCTTTTGGATGGCTACATACAGGGCAAACTTCTGGCGCTTTTGTTCCAACAACTATATGTCCACAATTTCTACATTTCCAGATTTTTACTTCTCCTGCTTCAAATACTTTTCCATCTTTAACATTTTCTAATAATTTTAAATATCTTTCTTCATGTTCTTTTTCTATTTTAGCTACTTCTTCAAATAAGAATGCTATATGGTTAAAACCTTCTTCTTTTGCTGTTTTTGCAAAACTAGCATACATATCTGTCCATTCATAGTTTTCTCCTTCTGCAGCAGCTTTTAAGTTTGATGCTGTATCTGATATTTCTCCTCCATTTAATAGCTTGAACCACATTTTTGCATGTTCTTTTTCATTATTAGCTGTTTCTTCAAAAATAGCAGCTATTTGCTCATACCCATCTTTCTTAGCTCTACTTGCAAAATAAGTATATTTGTTCCTTGCTTGTGATTCTCCTGCAAATGCAGTCATTAAATTTTGTTCTGTTTTTGTTCCTTTTAAATCCATTCTTCTTTTCCCTCCATATTTATTACTTATAGTGATTAATATAACATAACTTATAAATAAAATCAACTATATTAAACAACTTTTTGTTACTAGTCAGCAATAAAACTATTTCAATAGTTAAAGAATGTTGATATATAATATTTGAAAGATAAAGACCCGTAAGAGTACCCTAGATATGGTTTTATCAAAAAATATTATATATCAACATCTGAAACTTTTTATTATTTATTGCTGACTAGTAACAATTTTTTAATTATTTCACCATTATATGTATATTTTCAACTTTAGCATTCATTTCTCTAGAAAGAATATTTTGAATTTGAGCAATCTCTTCTGTCTTTAACTCTTCTGCTTTTACAATAACACTAATACTGTCAACATTAACAAATATAACACAATTTTCAAAACCTTTTGTATTAATTAAATTTTCACAAATCATAATTGCATTTTTTTCTTTATTAAGCTTGGTGATTTCTTGAGTTACAACTGCTTTTTGTTCTTCTGATACATTTGAATTATTCAACATTCCTTGATAAGTCTCCATTGTTTGAGAATACATTGTATCTCTTGCAAGTCTAGATTCTTCAAAGTATTCATCTTTTTTCTCTGTATCTTGATTTTGCTGTTGTTCTTCTTCCTCTTTTTCATTGTTTTCATCAATCAATTCATTGTTACTTACAAGTGTTGCATCTCCCAAATTTTCTTCATCATTTTCTTTTTGCTCACTTTGACTTACATTCATTGTTTCTATAGTTTTTGACTCTTGAGAAATGTAATTCCAATATCCTGCAGTAACAAGCATTAATGCTAAAGTGTATATAGCTACTGAACTTTTCTTAATTTTCATCTTTTATCCTCCTTTCCCATTTCAAATACTTGTATTTTATGTACTGCTAATCCTGTAACAGCTTCTACTGCACTTACTATTGATGTTTTTATATTAGCATTTTCTGCACCTTGTGCAGTTATAATTGCCCCCTCTATTGTTGGCATTATAATCCTTTCTGTTATTGGCTCATTTTTTCCATTTTCGTCTGAATATACTATCTCCTTTTTACTTTCAGTCTCTGTTGTGTCTTTACTACCTCCATCTTTGCTATTTTCTGTTGATTTACTTTGAGAAGTTGTTTCATTATACATTGCTACTACTGTACTACTTTCTGAATATTTCATTAATACTTTCACTTTTCCAACTCCATTTATACTACCTAGAATTTCTTCCAATCTTTTTTCCAAGTCATCTTTGCTTGTTACATTATTTGATATATTTGTTGCAAGTACCTTGTTTGTTTCATTTTCTTCTTTTTCAATTTTCTTATCTTCTGTTTTCCACATATTATTTATTATTATTACTGTTATTATTAATATTATAATAAATACAATTATGTTCTCTATTTGCCTTTTTTTATCTTGTCCTTCCCCACCTTTTTTAAAAAATTCTTTAAGCATATATTATCCCTCCTTTAAATATAAACTATTTTGTCATTAAAATATTGATTTTATCTTTGCTTATTTCATATTCTTCTATAATCTCGTTTCTTATATCATTTAATTCACCTTCACTCATTGAAGGCGTTATTTTGACTGTAATTTGATGTATTCCTGCATTTCTCTTCGTTGTATCTAATTCAGCATCAATAACGCATTTACTAACTGTATATCCTTTATCTGTGAACTTTTGTCTTATATTATTTTCTAATTCTTCTAAATATATTTTTTCAAGCCTTTTATCCATTGATGATTGGTCTACTATATATTGAGAATTTGTAGTATTATATTCTTCTACCTTATATTCATCAATTTTATTGAATTCTTCTTTGTTTTTTATAATTGGAGATATTATATTAAATAATATATATACTCCAATAACCATTTGTATATATTTTCTATTTTTGTTGTTTGGTAAAACTAATTCTATTATTGTTGCTATAATTACAGCAATAACAATTTGTTCAGCCCATGAACTTATAAAATTTATCATCTGTACATCATCCCACTATTTGAAATTTTTACTACCAAAGTAGTTCCTACAATAAGCATTACAGAAAGTGCACATAGAATTCCTAATAACACTTTAAATACACCTCCCATTTCTTCTAACAGTTTTACTATTTTTTCATCTGCAATTGGTTGCACCACTGCTGAAGCTAAATTATACACTATACTCAGAATTGCAATTTTTATTATTGGCATAACACATATACCTATGATTAAAATTACACCTATTAGTCCAACTGCATTTTTTAATATAACTCCACAACCTAAAACACTATCCACAACATCTCCTAAGACTTTTCCTACTACTGGTATTACAGTCGATACTGCTGCTTTCGCTGTTTTAGCTGTTATTCCATCTACACTACTACTTAGTGTACCTTCTAATGAAACTACTCCAACAAATATTGTTAATGTTACTCCTAGAAACCAGTTAACCCCAGATTTTAAAAATTTTGATAACTTGTCTATTTGTACTTTCTGGGAAATCTTAGATATTATTGCAAACACTACTACAACTAGCATTACAGGTATTAACAAATCTTCTATCATTCTTCCTATAAAATTGATGGTAAATAATATTATTGGTTCTAGCATTGTACTTGTTGCTATACTTCCTGTATAAATCATTAATGTTAATAATAATGGTATTAATACATTAATAAGACCAACTAAATTACTTGCAGTGTCTTTTACTAATTTTATTATTTCTGTGAAATTTGCCATGATTAATGTTACTATTAATATGTATTGAACAAAATAAATTATTTGAGATATGTTTTTGTTTTCTAAATTATCTGTTATTGATTTTAATATTCCATGAATTACTACTATTACTAGTATGCTTATTAATACTTTTATTGTTGAACTGATTTCTGTTCCTAAAACTCCTAACACTTTCTTATAGATTGTTTTGTTATCCACTTTTCCTTGTATTGCTTGATTCAACATTTCTGCTATATCTATGTCTTCAAAAAAGTCTCCTGTATATTGCTTTGATTCTTTTATAAATTGATTTATATTAAACTGTTCCATTGTTGATTCCATTATTTCTTCTTCTGTTTCTGCTAATGCAATATTGGGTATTAAAATAATCAAAACAAATATTATGATTATTTTTTTCATATGTATTCCTTTCCTTAAATAAAACTTTTCTAAGGTAATATTTCTACTATTAATTCTAATAAACTTGTTATAATTGGAAGTGACATTGTTATTATAATAACTTTACTCCCTATTTCTATCTTACTTGCTATTGCTTTTTCTCCTGCGTCTGCACACACACTTACCGCAAACTCAGTTAAAAATGCAATTCCTGTAATCTTTATTAAAATACTTAAAAACTTTTGATTTATATATGTTTTTTCTGATATGGATTGTAATAAATTTATTATTCCTGTTATTTTTTCTAATGATAATGCTAATATCATTACTCCTGCTATTATAGATGCATATATTGCAAATTCTGGTCTATATTGTTTTAATATTATTATTACTATTAGTGCTATTAAACCAATTCCAACAATTTTTATTATTTCTTCCATTTTTAATCTCATTCCTTCCTAAAGGTACATATCCATTTGGAAAAGGATTGGATATTTCCTATTTATAGATTAAATAATGTTCTTACTGAGTTAAATAGAGAACTTATTTCTTGTATTACCATTGATAATACTATTACCAATCCAGCAAGAGTTGTCATCATTGCTTGGTCTTCTCTACCTGCCCTTACTAATACTTGATGTAGTACTGCTACTAAAATTCCGATAGCAGCTATTTTGAATAATAAATTTATGTCCATCTTTATTTCCCCTTTATAAAAAATTTTTATTAATAAGTTATTTTCTAAACTAAAATTATTACAAATACTAATCCTACTACTACTCCCAATGTTTTATACATTTTTTGGTTCTTCTTCTTTTCTTCTTCTGCATTTTCTATCTGCATATCTAAAAACTCTTGGGCTACCTCTATTTCACTTATTTGTCCATCTACATCTGTTTGTCCAAGTAATTTTCCTAGTCTTTTTATTACATCTTTATCTTCTTGATTTATACTTATACATGCTTCTTGAATACAGTTTGTCCATACTTCTTGTGTGTCTTTATATTCTATTTGAGTTGCCATTTCTCCAAATATTTTTTCTATCTGAGTATTACTGTCTTTAGCTATTTGTTTGAAGATTTCTCCTAATGGCTCATATGTAAATTTTATCTTTGTTTTCATTATATTTAGTATGTTTTTAAATTCTTTAAGTTCTTTTACTCTATTTTCATATATCTTTGATACTGTAATTCCTATTCCTGTTGATAATAGAAATATAGAAATTAACAATATGAGTTTAAGTACATACATTCTGCATCTCCTCTTTTCTTTGGATTTAAAATAATTATTCTTTCAAAAACATTTTTCTCTAATAGCCTAGCAAGTTCTACATTTTTGTTTAGCTCTTCTATATCTTTTCCATGTGCTGTGAATATTCCTTTTACACCTGAACACATTGCATAATCTATCGCTTTTACATCTTCTATACTTCCTATTTCATCACATGCTATAATATCTGGCGCCATTGACCTTACTAACATTCTCATTGCCTCTGGTTTTGGCATATTGTCTATTACATCTGTTCTTATTCCTATATCATTTTGTGGTATTCCTTTATACATTGCTGCAATTTCTCCTCTTTCATCTACTACTCCTATAGTTCTACCAATAAAGTTTAATCTCTCTATTCCATTACTTATATTTCTTATAATATCTCGCAATAATGTAGTTTTACCACAACCTGGGGGAGATATTATTATTGTATTATGTATGGTGTTTTCTTTTTCATCTATAATTTCTTCTATTATCTTATTACTACAACCTATTTTCTGTCTCGCTATTCTAATGTTTAAACTTGAAATATAATTTACATTTATAATTTTCCCATCGTCTATAACCGCACTTCCAACAATTCCTACTCTATTTCCTCCTCTAATTGTTATATATCCATCACAAATCTGCCTTCTATATGAATATACTGAATTCTCACATACCTTTTCAAATGTTTGTAATACTTCCTGCTGACTTACAATATAATCTATTATGCTTGTCCTTGAACCAATCTTCATACATAATTGTTTATTACTTCTTAATCTTATTTCTTCTATTCCATCTTCTAGATTTTCTTCTATTATTTTATGTAATTGTCTTGGCATATAGTTTAATACTATATTTATTTCTTCCATTTTTAATCACATTCCCTTCTCAAGGCACAAGTTGGTTGGAAAAAATTAAATTTAAAATAAAGTTTGACTACACCAAAATTGTAATTATTTTTCAACCTTCCTCCTCAGTGACTTATACTACTATAATCAGGTTTTTATGATATAAGAAATTTTTATTTTGATATACCACAAAAAGAGCATATATTATATATATATGCTCCCTTTTTCTATTTTAGAACCTATTATTTATATTAATCCCATTTTTTGGTAAAAACTTGTCATTAATGCTTGTAACTCTGCGTCTGTTGCTGTGTTTAATACTGTTGCATTTTGTTCATTTAATGCTTCTATTTGTGCATCTGGTGCAAATGTTACTGTATTTTTATAGTTTAATCCCATTTCCATTGCTTCTTCACTAACATTTCCTTCATTTATTGACATTTTTACAGATATGCTTTCTTCTACATTATCTAATGTAAATAGGTTTTTATATGTTATTGTTAATTCACCTTCTGATATGACTTCTCCTGCATCTTGAAGTTTGAAATTCATTTTCATTGTTGCATCATTTCCATTTTTCTCTGTTGATATTGCAACAGTCATTATTTGTTGTCCTTCTTCATCATATGCTTTAATTGTTATTTCATTTTCTGATATTTCTATCTCTATTTTCATGCTAACTTTTTCTTCTTCAAGTGCTAATAACTCACATTTTGTTACTTTTCTATTTTCTACATATAATTTAATTTCTAATTTGTTAGTGTCATCTCCTTGTTCTCCTTTTACTGCATCTAGTAATTGGTCTATTGATTCTTCAACTTGCTTTTTTGTAGAGTTTGTTAGTTTTTCTGATATTATTTCATCATTACGTAATTCTTCTAATATTTTTTCTACTACTTCTATTAATTTTGATTCAGGTATGTTTAATGTAATTATTGTTTGTTTGTCTTTCTTTTCTTTGCTGAATAGTTCTTCCCCTAAGTTGTCTCTTAATATCCCTATATATTTATTTTTTAGTTCTTTTTCCTCTTTTTCTGTAAATAGTGTTGTTGTTTCAAAGTCTATTTTGTCTGGTATTTCTGTTGAATCTATATCGAATTTTTCTGCTAATGCTTTTAGGTTTTCATTTTTTATTGCTATGTATTTGCTATCTATTAAGTCTGTTTGTAATCCAAAAAAGTCATTGTCTCTTTTTAATTTTATTGGTACATTAACCCCTTGTGATAAATCTATTGTTACATTTTGTTCTGATTTTTTCTCTTTTGAGTTTGTTGTTCCTTCAAATGTTATTTTTCCATTGTTTATCATTTGCATAACTTCTGCTGGAATTGTCTCATCTTCCATTTTTAAATTAACTGTTGTTTCACCTTTGTTTGTATATGGTGTTTTTCCTTTTTTCTCTGCATAATCTGCTATCTTGTTTTCTATTTCACTACTTTTTTTATCTTCTAATAAGTATGAGAAAAACATGTCTTTCTCTGATTTTAATGTATCTGTTGCAAAATACGCATATGCAACTCCTGCTCCCAATAAAATTGCAATTAGGATAATTACAAATATAATTTTATTTTTCACTTTTATCTCCACCTTTTATTTTATATTTTTTTCTGGTTACTATTCTTCCCAGTTATGATATACATCCATTACATCATCTAAGTCTTCTAACTTTTCTATTAGCCTCTCCATCTTTTCTTTTCCTGCTTCGTCTAATGATACTGTTGTTGTTGGTATCATTTGAACTTCTGCTTCTAAAAATGTTAGACCTGATTTCTCTAGGCTTTCTCTTACTTCTGTAAATCCTGATGGTTCTGTTGTTATTTCATATACTTCTTCTAGTATGTTGAAGTCTTCCGCTCCTGCTTCTAATGCTAACATCATTATTTCGTCTTCTTCCATTTTTACTGTTGCTTTTTCTATTACAATTATCCCTTTTTTGTTGAACATATATGATACACATCCTGTTGTTCCTAAGTTCCCTCCAGATTTGTCAAATATATGCCTTACTTCTGATGCTGTTCTGTTTCTATTGTCTGTGTTAGCATTTACTATTACAGCTACTCCGTTTGGTCCATATCCTTCATATACTATTTCTTCATATGTTGTCGAACTTCCTTCTCCTGATGCTTTTTTTATTGCATTGTTTATTGTGTCATTTGGCATATTAGCAGCTTTACATTTTGCTATAACATCTTTTAATTTTGAGTTCCCTGCTACGTCTGGTCCTCCTTGTTTTACTGCGATTAATAGTTCTCTTCCTAGTTTAGTAAATATTTTTCCTCTTGCTGCATCTGCTTTTCCCTTTTTTGCCTGTATATTATGCCACTTACTGTGTCCTGACATGGCGAATCACCCCCTTTATTTTTCCTTGTATTTAAGCATTTTTCAAGGTTTTTACTTGTATTATTTTGGCAATTTTTTCATGCTATTTTTCTACCCCAAAGCATTATATCACATTATTTTAAATTTGTGTAGTATTTTTCACAAATAAAACTTGTATCTTGCTCACCACAGTTGTATTTTATTTTTTATAACTTTAATTCATTAGTTCTTCTATTTTATCAAAATTATTTAATTCATTTTCATAAGAATTTCTATTTTATTTTTTTATAAGTGTTTTCACAAGATTTACAAGTAATTTTCATTTCATAACTAGCTACCTTTTTATCTAATATTGTAATTAATGGTTCATTATCTTTTGAACAACAAAATCTGTTTTTTATTATAACTAATTCATCATTACATTCTTTTCCTGTCTTACTATCTTCAAAATCTAGTAATGCACTACCTTGACTTCCACAATTACATTCATATTTTAATTCTAACCTATCATATGTTGAATAGCATAAATACCCTATGTTTTCATTACATTTTTCACAATACATCCATCCTCCATAATTAGTCGCTAACCTTGTGTTTATTAATTCTTTATTTTTTAATATCCTTGCCATAATTTTCTTTCCTTTCAATATTATAATTTATTTATATTAAAGTAATATTTTCCTTTCGTGTTATAACTCTTTTATGATTCTGCAGGGATTTCCTACTGCTACTACATTTGATGGTATATCTTTATTGACTATACTCCCTGCGCCAATTACAACATTATCTCCAATAGTCACTCCTGGAAGTACAACAACATTCCCTCCAATCCATACATTATTTCCAACTTTAATTGGTTTTGCATATTCTAATCCTTCATTTCTTCTTTTGACATCTAATGGATGTCCTGCTGTGTAAAAGCTACAATTAGGTGCAATAAATATATTATCTCCAAATTGAACTTTGTTACAATCTAATATGATTAAATTATGGTTAGCATAAAAGTTTTCCCCTACTTCTATATTATATCCATAATCACATATGAAAGGCTGTTCAATGTAGAAATTTTCTTTACATTTCCCTAAAATACTTTTCATTAGACTTGTTCTTCTCTCTATATCTGATGGTTTTATATTATTATATTCAAAGCATTTATCTTTCGCTTTTATTCTCTCTTTTACAAGTTCTTCATCATAATTAGCATTATATATTTCTCCTGCTAACATCTTATCTTTTTCAGACATATTATTATCCCTCCACCTATAACCTATAATAAGAAACTGTAAGTTGTCTTGCAGATTCAACTTTTTATTTTATCTTTCTTCTCTCTCTTTAATAAATTTTAATTGTTTTGAAATACTATCTAAAAAATCTATTCTTTTTTTTATTTTATCTGGATGATGTGCTTTTGCATCTGCATATTGTAATGTTAAAAGCTTTTTTACCATTTCATAAGAATTATCTAAATGTTCTGTTTCTATTGGTGTATCATGTTTTAAAACCAGATAACACACATTACCAATAAAGTCTTCACTATATCCAAGTCTAGTTAAAATTTTCATACTTATTTCTTTTGATACTTCTGGATGTCCATGAAAATGCCTTATTTCGTCATCTTGATATGAAAATGGTTTACCAATATCATGTAATAGACCAGCCATTTTTAATTCTATATCAGATTCGTCGTTTAGATTTCTTAAAACAGCTAATGTATGCTTCCATACATCTAAATTATGATGTGGATGTCTATGTTCAAACCCTACCATACTTTTTAATTCAGGAATATATTTAAACATTCTCTCTTGATTTTCTTGCAAAGTATTAAAAAGCAGTATTTTTCGTATTTTATCTCTAGTTCCTTCTGGTTCCATATTATTACCTCACATATTTAAGTAAAAAACTACTATCTTGTGTTTCGATTATATCATAAATGACAAGTAGCTTTCAACTCGATTACCTGTAATTTGTATTACTGATTTAATTCTTTTTCTAAATCATTCATACAATTAAAGTTAAAATTGCAAATACAAGACTTAAAATCAAAAATATTTTTACTTTTAATTTTTCTTTATTCATAACTTTTATATCTCCTTTATATATTTAGTTAATAGTTGTTATCACAAATACATTATCCGTTTTAAAATTTTCTTCTGTTATATCTTCGTTGTATAAAACCCAATATAAGTGATTATTATTTTTATATTCTGATATATAATTAAATTCTTTCAATTCAATTATTCTATCAGTTTCTGCTGAAAATTTATCTCTAGTATTATCAGTAACTATATATAATTTATCTGATTTCTCGTAATATAAAATATCTGTTAAGATTAAATCTCCTTCAACAGTATTTTGAGCCACTCTAATAAATGCTGTCTTTTTATTTTTGTAGTTCTCCATAAATTCGCTATATAAATTATCATTATGAACCATTACACCTATAACAAAACAGTTACCTTTTTGAGCATCAAAAGTTTTATATTCCTTTGATAAATTTCTTATATCTCTATTTTTAACAATAGTATATGGTAACACATCTTTAGCCACAACCGAATTTGCTCCAATGACTGCTCCATTTCCTATATGAACTCCTGGCATTATAGTTACATTTTGCCCTATCCATACATCATTTCCAATAATAGTATCTCCCTTATTTGGCAATTCTAATAAATGTTCAATATTTACTTCACTTTTCTCTTGCATTATTGCTGTAAATGGATATGTTGTAATTGCACTTAAGTTGTGGTTTGCAGCATTCATTATAAACCTAACATTTTCACCTATCGAACAAAACTTCCCTATCACCAATTTATCTCCAAATTCTTCATAATGATATAAAACACAATCTTTTTCAAAATTCTCTACATCTTTTTCACAATTATAATATGTATAATCTCCAATTATAATATTGGGATTTTTTATCACATTATTTATATAACAAATATTTTTTAAGTTCTTATTTGGATAAAGTTCATTTGCATTCATATAATATTTCTCCTCTTTTTTAACTATTTTTATTTCAATGAATTTTCAAGAACTTCTGCTAAGTACTTTACACTATTTAATGCTTGTTCTATAGTATTCCAGTTTTCTCCAACTTCAATTAGAACAGCATGTTTAGCTACATCTTGATTATATTCTCTCTCTCTTATTAATATTGGACTAAATAATCCTGGGTACATTTCATTTGCTTTGTTTTGCATATCTATAGCAAATTTCAAATCATACATCCAGTTTTTATCTTCTTTATTTATTCCTATAACAAATCTTAACTTAGCTACTTCTTCTCCATTTATATCTATCTTAGGCGCTTCATATTCTTGCTCTGAATAGGAATCTCTATGTATATCTAATACTACACTTATATCTTTATTTTTATTTAATATCTCTTTTACATCAACTTTTGCTCTATCATATGCTCCAGCTGTTGATGGCAAATCATAATATTTAGTTTGATGAATAACATTAAAATTTTTACCTTTAAGTAATTCTGTTAGATAATTTCCTATTTTAATCACATTGTAGTTTTCATCTAAACTCCTATAAAACTTATATGTATCATATTTTTTATCTGATTTATAGCTTTCTGAACCATGTGTATGATATATTAAAATGTTTTTATTGGTTTCAACATTTAAAGTTTCTAAGTTTTCTTCCTCTATATTTATATCTGTATCATTAATAATGCTAACTCCTAATAGATAATATTTTTCCTTTAACTGGGCCTCTCTATATATGTTGTCCAATTTTTTAATATATACATTATTAGTTTCATATATATTTTGCTCTTTTATAACTTCTTCTATCTCTTTTTTTGTTTCACTATATTCATCTAATATAATTTTTATAAATTTTTCTATAATTTTATCATATTGTGGATTGTTTTGTTTTTCTAATTCTGTTACAATACTATCTACAGCACTCATTTTTGTTATAATTTTATCTAAATTGCTTTTTTTCATATTTTTGTATTGTAAAATCTTCTCATAATATCGCTCTAAGATTTCTTTTTTGTTTTCACAATTTGAGTTTATATAACAAAATACTATATTGTAATATATTTCAATATAATCATATCTTTCAACTTTAATTATCTTCTCATATTCTTTGGCAATTTTGTAGTTTATTTCTTTATATTCATCAGAAGATATATCTAACTTTTTCATTTCTTCTGCTAATTTTGGTATCTTATTATATGCACTATAAATTTGAGGGTTTATTACTAAATAACTACATATTATGATTCCTATCATAAGTAGTATAACAGGTATAGTTATCTTCTTTTCTTTTTCTGTTTCTTCTGCTTTCTTTTTTACATTATTAGATAAAATTCCTATCAGCCCAAAAACATATACTAGTACCCATATATATTCTAAATTCATATTTATTATACTGTGTATTACTACAACCATTAACGCAAACCAAATTGTTAACATTTCTACATTTTTATTTTTTATTAGTTGTATGAATATCTTAAGCAAAATTATTGCTATTCCTATATATGCTATTATTTCTAATAACCTAAATTCTAAAATGATTTTGGCAGGATAATTTTTTGTTATTGTTATTTTTTCTTGTATTGTTCTCTCAAATATGTTTTCTACATTTTTAGTATCATAATTTTGTTCAATCTTTCTTGTATAATCTTCATTGTCTTCATAATTGTTTAATTCTATTATTATATATGAGGCTACTAGTGTGACCACAATAGCTGCAATTATACCAATCTTTTTTATGTCAATCTTTTTGCTCTCCATCATTATTATATTTATTGCATAATCTATTAACAATAGCATTATTAGTTCTATCCAAGCTAAAGTATAACATTCTAATCTACATAGTTTTTGAAATGATATAATAAACATTATTGCCAGTAAACTTGATATTACAATGTTTTCTATTACTTCTATCTTTTGTTTTTTATCTTTTATTATTATTATATATGGTATTAATAGTATTGGTAAAATCAAATATGTTCCTTTACTATATGTTAATATTATTCCTATTATGAATATTAATGTTGATGTTTTGTATATTGCTTGTATCTTTTTATTTTCTTGTTTTAAATAATTGTTTATATTGAAAAATAATACACTTGCTATAAATGTAGATAATATATTTGAATAGCCAAATAAGGATATTAGATTGTTCTCTCCATTATAAACTCCTCCCCCTATATTTGTTAGCAGATTATTAAGTATTCCTGTTGTTATCCCATCTATTCCTATAAATATTAATATTATTGTAATGGTTATTAATATATTGGAAATCACTTCATTTACTTTATTATGTTTTTTACAGATTATCCTAAACAGCATGTATATACATAATGCCAATATATATTTGAGTATTGTCTGTATTGTTCCTGTTAAGCTTACATATGTATTAAATATTAATGGTAAACTTGTTGATAATGCTAATACTATTACACATATATCTAATTTATTTATTTTTTTCATCTTTTCTTCCTTATCTGGTTTTTATATCTCTTTTATACGAATTAAAATTTTTTCATCTGTAATCCCTATTTTTTGATACTCATTGGTAAATTCAGTATAACTCCATACAGGAGAATATACTTCTTTTTGTTCTCCTTTATAAGTAATGATATTATATATACTATTTTTGCTAATACATTCTGTTAATGAACTATATTCTGGTATATCTGTTTGCAAAAAACCGTTTAAAAATCTCCTCAAATTCGTTTTTCCATAACTCTTCTGCTAGTATTCTATTTATAACAATATATATATCAAATTCGTCCTCTGGGTTATACTTTTTTTCAATAAATTGTTCTACTTTTTGAGCTTGAAACTTCTCAATTATATCAGCAGGAAGTTTGACAGAACATTCTTCAAATTCTAGCACTACATTCTCATAATCAATATTTGTTTCCAACATTTTTTATTTTCCTTTCCGATTTTTGGTAAATTATATCATAAAAGGAGGTAATCGTAAATACAATTCCCCCTAGTATAATAAAATTTATTTTATTGAACAATCTCTAAGCCACAATTTTTGCTCATATCAGAAAAAATGACAGTATTATCTTTTTTTAAAGTCACATTAATTAAAGAAGTAATGCTTTCGAAAATATCTTTTTCCATTTTCCCTTCAACTGGTGCAAACAACTTCATTCCTGCATCATATTTAGATTGCAAATCTAAAGTATATGGTCCTTTTTTTAGAGTTATATTAAGAAAGTTGTTGGTAATATCATATTTTATTATTTTGGCATTATTATAAGTGGCAAACTTAAATTCTTGATTGTTTATTATAATAACGCAAATAACACCTCTGAAATTGATAAGTTTGAATGGTATATCTGCTATTGAAAGCATAAAGCTAGCATTTGATTTTTGAAAGTTATTTCCCTGACACCAAATATATGACTTTGGAAATGAACATCCCCAGTCTTTTTCTATATACCCTGTATCATTATTAAAATTTATTATATTGTTATTAATATTTATTGAACCATTTATTCTATTTTTCATACTAAGTATTGAATGATTACATTCCATAAATGGGATATAGGAAAATGGTCCCATTATATTGGGATAAAAACAGTTTGTATTAATATTTTCACTATTTGAATATTTAATTTCTCCCTGGATTTTAAGTTTCTGAGACTCATCTTTTATATCAATATAAAGCCCCTTTTTTGAAAAAACATTATTTGCAATTTGAATTTTAAAAGGGTTTATTTCAAATTTAAAGTCATTTATATTATAGTTTACAAAATATAATGTCTCATTTGTAATTACTTGTATAAATGCTTTTTTGTCTTTACCTTCAATATTAATACCTGGAATAAAAGATATTCCATTTTCATTATTTGTATTTTTAAAATACCAACCTTCAAAGTAATTTTTATTTGCACTTAAATATTTTTCTCCCTGAAATAGTTCAGGATTTCTCATTAAAAATAATCTTTTCATATATAAATTTTTTCCAAAATATACAATAATATTCATTCTTTATATAGAGATTACCCTATCTTCCCTTTTTTCTTTGAAATAATATTGGCAAGTATAATAAATAATACTGAGAATCCTAAAATAATTACCATATTTATAACTAAAGGACTTAATTCTTCAAAATTAAACTCCTCTAGAGTCTTTAATGCTTCATTTGTACTTATATAATAATATGTAGGTATTGCATGTGCAATTTTCAAAACAGAATCTGGTAACCATTCCATTGGTACAAATGCACCACATAAAAAACTTGAACCTAAGGCTATAACATTTACTATTCCATTTATTGCACCTTTATTATTAAATAAATTTCCTATTAAAAAAGCTATTGTTGTTGCGCAAATTGTTAATGTTAGAGAATTTAACATATATATTATTCCGTATTTTAGTTATCATTATATCTCCTAATATAATGAAACTTATTATAACATAGAATATCCATAGAATTAGTGAATAACAACAATTTGATAATAGTAGTATTCTGTTATGCTTTTTATAATTTGTATTACTTACAGCTATTCTTTTTCTTATTCTTTCTTCATTAAAACTACTTAATATTAAACTAATAACGAGTAATAAACATGCTAATATACTATAGCTTGCAAAATTATAATAAAAAGTTGCCCTTGATAATGCATCTGTATCTAATTTGGAAGTGATTTCAACTTCTGCTTCTTTTGACAATGTTTCATTTATTTTATCTATCAGTTCTTTTTCATCTTGAATGTTTTTTTGATATGTATTTGCAATCTTAATATACCTAGATAGTATCATTTCTTCAAATGCTGCATTATAATCTCCTGTACTCTTTATTTCTATTTCTGGATTTTTTCCTTCCATAAAGTTTGTACTATAGTTTTCTGGAATATAAATTACATAGTTTATATCCCTATAGAACAAAGCATCATCTATCTTTTCTTGTGTATTTTCAATATCAATTATATTACTTTTATCTGATATGTATTTTATTAAATTTTTTGTTATACTTTCTTCTTCATCATAATTTATAATTAGTACATCTGGCTTGCTTGAAACAAAACTCATGCTTTGTTCGCTTGTCTGCATATTAGAAACACCAAATATAAGTAGCATTATTGTATACATAATAACTATAAATTTATTTTTATTAAATATCTTCCAAAATGTTTTAAATACTGTCATATTTTTGCCTCCTTAAACTAAAGAATGAAATTGCTATTAATGCAACGGCAAAAATTAGTAATCCTACAATATTAGTGTAATATCTTTCTAATGTATTATAATAATATAATGAGTAAAATCCATCTGTTATCATACTTGCTGGATTTATCTGATTTATGAATGGTACATTTTTATCAACAATGTATTTCATTGAAATTCCCATCATTCCAGACAAGTAACACCATAACATTGTTAATGCAATTAAAACTCCTGTTTTTGCATTTTCATTTATCTTGAATATGGTTCCAACAAATGTTCCAAGTGCCAGTCCTGCCAAACTTCCTGCCATTGCTAATAAGATTATCAAACCTGTATTGTCTCCATAATCTACTTTTAATACTAAAAGTGTATATGCAAATAACATTGCAAGACCTATTAGCTGTACTATATAACTCGCAAATAAACTACTTAAAATTATTGTCCCCTTTTTCGTTGGCGAAACTGCTACTCTTTTTCCTTTATTGGACATATTTGCTAAGTTTTGATTTATTGATATTATACTTAGGCAACCACCATATAAGCAAGTCATTGCAATAAGTGTATAAAACTCTATCATTGTATAACTTAGATTATCATTTGAAGTATTTTTTAATTTAACATTATCTTCCTTGATTTTTTCTGAAATGTTATTATATATTTTCTCATAGTCTATACTATAATTTCCAGATGTAATTTCTTTTTGTATTTCTAATTCTGATAAGTTTTGTATCAACTCACTTGTTTGTTCAATTTCCTCTGTTACATATTTGAATATTGTTTCTTCTATTCCATTTGTAGTAAATGTTAATATTGTTTTATTTCCTTCTAACTTCATATATCCAATAATTTCATCTTTATCAAGTAACTCCTTTGCTTTTTCTTCTGTTGTGTATTGTGTATTAAATAATCTTTCTTTGTTATTTTCATCACTTAATTCTCTAAATGATGTTTTAAATACTTCATTATTTTGAAAATCCTCATTTTCAATTATTGCAATATCTATAATTTGCAATTTTTCACTATTTTCTATATTTGAAAAAGCCATGTTAAAAAGTGTGCCTAATATTATTGGAAATGCAAAAGTCCAAAATATTAACATCTTATTTCTAAAAAGCGTTTTAAAGGCATATTTAAAATTGTGAATAAACATCTAATCTCGAAGCTCCTTTCCTGTTAGTTCTAAGAATACATCATTAAGTGTGGGCCTTTCTGAATAGATTTTATTATAGTTTATACTTTCTTTTTTTAGAAAATCTATCATATCTACTAAATTGTTTTTCCCTTTTTTATATGTAACAAGTAAAATGTTATTACTATATTGGACATCCTCAACATTTTCTAATTCTTTTATCTTGCTTAGTATCATTTGTTCTAAATTATTTACTTCTACTGTAACTTTTTCTTCGATTTTGGCAAGTTCTTTTAATTCGTCAGTGGTTCCGAGTAGCTAGTACTTTTCCTTTATCAAGAATTATTACTCTATCACAAAGTATCTCAACTTCCTCCATATAGTGAGTTGTATATACAATCGTTGCTCCATTGTCTCTTAACTTTTTAATACCATCTAAAATATTATTTCTACTTTGTGGGTCTACTGCAACTGTTGGCTCGTCTAAGAATATAAGTTTTGGCTTATGTGCAATTCCACATGCAATATTTAGTCTTCTTAAAAGACCTCCTGATAGTTTCTTAGGATAAAAGTTTTTGAATTCTTCTAGTCCAACTAGTTCTATAGCGTCTTCTATATATTGCTTTCTTATTGTTTTGTCTTTTATATATAATCCGCAAAAATAGTCTATGTTCTCATATACTGTTAATTCATCAAATACTGATATGTCTTGAAATACAACTCCTATTTTTGATTTTATGTCATATGCATCTGGCTTCATCTCTTCACCAAATATTTTAATGCTTCCTGTTTTAAAATTAAGTAAAGATAAAATACAGTTTATAGTTGTAGATTTGCCACTTCCATTTGGTCCAAGTAAACCTAATATTTCACCTTCATATACTTCAAAAGATAAATCATCTATTGCTTTTATTTCTTTATATTGTTTTACTAAATTCTTGACCTCAATAATGTCCTTCATCTTTTATCTCCCTTCTCATTCATATTTAAGTATTCTTAATGATTATATCACATATAACTTCGATATTATATTATTGTTTATTCCCAGCTTCTTCGATTAAGTCATAGAAATTGTGAAATGTATATCCTTGTGACTTTAAATATTTAATAGAATCTTCCAAAACTAATGAACTATTGCTAACATCTTTTGTATCATGCATTAAAACTACAAGAGTTCCTTTGTTTTTAGAAGTCTTTTTTAAGTTTTCTAATAATTGTTTATTACTATATTTTTTCATAGAATCATTATTTAGACAATTCCAGTCTATATAAGAATAGTCCATATTGCTAAGAAGTTTTACAGCTCTTTCTTTCTCTCTTTTATTTTGTTTTGCTATATATCCATTGGGAAATCTAAAAACATAGGAACAATACTCTTCATCTCCAATTGCTTTTCCTATTGCCTTATCTGTTTTTCTAACTTCTTCTAAAAAATCATTATCACTTTTATAAAGCTTTTTATTATCATGACTATATCCATGATTGGCCATATAATGCCCTTCTTCATACCCTCTTTTTACTATTTCTGGATGTTCTTCTACATTTTTTCCAATAACAAAAAATGTTGCTTTTACATTTTCTTTTTTTAATATATCTAAAACAACTGGTGTGACTACTTTGTTTGGACCATCATCAAATGTCAAATAAGCTATCTTTTCCTCTTTAGAAGTTAAAGTTCTTATTTGTTTCTCAAACTCCCCAGAAATTACAGAATTACGATTTATCTCTATTGCAAATACTTGGTTATCTCTAATAAGTAGATACAAAACAGAGATTGCAATTGTTAATATAATTATTAAACACACGATTTTTATATTTTTCTTACTAACTATATATATTTTCATATTTAATAATATAAAATTTATATTTATTTATTCCATTTTTATAACATCTAAGAAGTTTGATTTCTATTTTATTCTCCATTTTTTAATTCTATTGTTTGGGTTGCAACTTTTTCTATAAATATATCATCATGCTCAACGAAAATTATTGTTGGTTTATATTCTAGAATTGCATTTTCTATTTGTATTCTAGTTATAATATCTATATAATTTAAAGGTTCATCCCATATATAGATATTTGCTTGTTCTGATATGCTTTTAGCAATCAAAACCTTCTTTTTTTGTCCTTCACTCATTTCTTCGATGTTTGTATTAAAATCTGTTTTTGAAAATCCCATTTTTGACAACATAGCTTTAAATATACTTTCATCTATTTTATTATCACTTGCAAATAGTTTCAAATTGCCTTTTAAATCCTCTGTACTTTGTGATACATAAGAAATTTTTAAATCATTAGCAATTTTTAATTCTCCATTGTATTCCAGATTATTTTCCATAATTAGTTTTAATATACTAGATTTTCCTATTCCGTTACTTCCAATTATTGCTATTCTGTCTCCATTTTTAACTTCAAATGATACTGGTGAAAATATTGCTTTATCATTATATTTTATTTGCAAATTCTTTAGCACAATTAGTGGATTTTTCTTGCTTTCTATTGGAACTATTTTTAGGCTTTCATTTTTGTCTATATTTTTTAGTAAATTTGTCTTTCCTTCTATCGCCTTTTCAATCCTTTGTTCCATTGTTTTAGATTTTTTCATCATCTTTGCTGACTTATGTCCTACATAGCCTCTGTCTATTGATGTTTCAGATTCATTCGTTTTGTATTTTGATTTTTCAACCATATTGGACCAATTCGCAGTATTCCTTGATGCTATTTCAAGTCTATTTATGTCTTTTTGTAGTTTTTCATTTTGCGTCATTTCAAAATTGTCTTGTCTATTTTTGTTTTCTTGCCAAGAGGTAAAATTCCCTTTTTGTATATCAATATTTGTGTTATTTATTGATACAATATGGTCTACAACTTTATCTAAAAAGTTTCTATCATGAGAAACTAATATAAAGCTTTTTTTCCTTTTTAGATATTCAACTAGATTATCTCTTGTTTCTATGTCTAAGTGATTTGTGGGTTCATCAATAAGTAGAAAATTGTTTCCTCTTAAAAATAGGCTTATTAACAGTATTTTTATTTGCTCTCCCCCACTTAATAACTTGAATTGTTTATATAAAATTTCTACATTTGCATTTAATAAATTTAGTTCTTTTATAATTTGCCAGTCTTCTACATTTGGCGCAATTTCTTGTACAATCTCTATTGACATTTTCTCTTTATCTTTTACTTCATATGGAAAATAATCAAATTCTACACTTTTTGTAATTGTGCCTTTATATGGGTATTTTCCTAATAATAGCTTTAGAAATGTAGTTTTCCCTTTTCCATTTCTACCTATTAACCCTAATTTCCAATCTGTATCAATATTAAATGAGACATTTTCAAATACATTATCTATATTTCCTTCATACCCAAATGTTAAATTATTTACACTTATTAATGACATTTTACCTCCTAACTTGACTATCTAATTTTTTATTAATATCTTTTTATATAAAACTTTGTGGCTTTAACCTTTCTACATAAGTGGTGCTACTAGTCTTAATAATGCTTGCCAAATACTCTTTGGTAGGCTGAATTCTACTTCTTTTTTTGATACCTTATGACTCTTTTGCATAGTATCTATTAAGTCTTTTTTTATTTCTTTTATTTCTTCTACATTTTCAAGATAACATCCACATTCAAAGTGTAAGTATAAACTTCTGTAGTCTAAATTTATTGTTC
This sequence comes from Clostridia bacterium, assembly GCA_022790575.1. Taxonomy (GTDB): domain Bacteria; phylum Bacillota; class Clostridia; order TANB77; family CAG-508; genus CAG-269. Next base: position 124,624 of record JAAVXM010000025.1, read on the forward strand.
CAACTGTTGCAATATTATCATCTGATACAAATACTTTTGAATGAACAAACCCTGGAGTGTATTTATATATTTTAACTCCTCCATTAACAAGTACCTCTACATAAGATTCAGATAATGTATATACTACTTTTTTGTCTGGAATTCCTGGAATTACAATTCTAACATCCACTCCTCTTTTTGCTGCAAGAGTTAGAGAATTTATCATATCTGTATCTATTATTAAGTATGGAGTGAAAATATAAACATAATCATTTGCTTGGTTTATAATGTTTAGATATACTTCTTCTCCTGTTGTTTCTTCATCTAATGGCGTTTCGCCATATGGTATTACATACCCACTTTTCTTATCTTTGTCTTTAAATTCATACTTAAATTTTCTAAAGTCTTTATCTTCGTTTATAAAAGAGTTCCATATTGTTAGAAACATTACAGTATAATTCCATACTGCGTCTCCTGATATTCTTATTCCATTATCTTTCCAATGTCCGTGTTTTTCTATCTCATTAATGTATTCATCAGCTATGTTTATTCCTCCTGAAAATGCAACTTTACCATCTATAACCATGATTTTTCTATGGTCTCTATTGTTCATTATAACACCAGCAACTGGATTTAATCTATTAAATACAACACATTTTATTCCTTTTTTCTCAAGTTCCTTAGGATAGTCTTTTTTTAATGTCCCTACACTTCCTAAATCGTCATACATTACTCTGACTTCTACTCCTTTAGAAACCTTTTCTTCTAATATTTTTAAAATAGAACCCCACATTTTACCATGATTTACTATAAAGTATTCAATAAATATAAATTTCTCTGCCTTTTCTAGTTCTTCAATCATTGCTTCAAATGCCTTTTCTCCTATAGGATAATATGTTACATCATTATTATTTGTAGCTGGATAACCACAAAAGTCGCTCAAATATCTCATTCTACTATTATCTTTGAATTCTTCTCTTATTTCTTTGTCTTGTATTAGATATTTTTTACTGTCTTTTTCCTTCTGAACTATATTTTTAAATGTTTTACTTTTATATTTATTACTTCCTATAATAATATATATCAATGTCCCTATCAAAGGAAACATTACTAGAATAATAATCCATGGCAATGTGTATGAATAATTTTTGCTGTATTTTATTAATGCTAATATAAGTAAAAGTCCTATTATTGAAAAACATATATTTATAAGTACAACATGTTCTATAAAAAACAAATATATTGATAATGATAATAAAATTTGTGCCACTAATCCAATTATTACTATAATTGCCCTTTCTATTGCCATAAGCATATTTTGTCCTCCCTGTTCTTTTTTCTATATTATCATAAATATATATTATTTTAAGAAGCTTTCTGGATTACTCCTTAACAATTTAATCTCTTCTCTAAATTCTATCAATTCTTCTTTAGTATAATACTTAAAGAAATATTCTAAATCTCTTTCTATTAAGTGCTCTTTGATATATATGTAATATTCTCTCAAAAGTTCTATATAAAATGACTTATTTTTAATTTCATCAATATTTTCAATTCTTAAGAATCTTGTAAGCCTTCCTTGATGAATAGAATCAATTAATTTTATAAAAGTATAATTGTTGAAATATCCAACCTCTATCCATAATTTAATAATTCCTAGCATTTTATCAACTAATTCAGAAACATACCCCTCTGCCCCTTTTTTATACTCAGACAATATGTTGTAAAGAGCTGTCCCAATTAGATTCTCTAAACTTTTTTCATCTTTGGCTTCTATTTCTGCGAACATTTTCTTTGTCACTTCATTGTAATTTTTGAAATAAGTTACAACTTCAGTTCCTTTATATTCGCCAAAATCATGTAATAATGACTTTGTTATAATTTTGTATATGTCTATATTCTCACTTAATTCTTTATTACAATATTCTGCAAGCATAAGACTTATAATTGTATTGTTATATGAATGAAGTAGTACATTTTCTGGTAATGGCGTTAACATGCTAGAGTATCTATATACTTCTTTTAAGTTTAAGCATACATATGTTAAATTGCCATATTGATTTTCATTAAAAGTGTCTTGTTTTATTGAATTAACAATTATTTCTTTTTCTTTGTAGAAATAGTCATTTTTGTCAATCTTTTCAAAATGATTAACAATTTTATTTTTTGTGTTGTTATAATATGGTATTGCTTCCTGATTTCCTCTAAAAATCATTTTTTGAAAAATTGCATATTCACCAATGTCTTCTAGAAATGCTAAAAGCTTATTATATTCATTTGTCTCAACATTTTTATAATTATATTTTAGTTGTTTCATAATCCTGTTTTTATATTGAAATTTCTCTGTAATTAATTTTTCCAATATTTCATTATATACTTTAAATTCTGTTTCTGTAATCTCAAATGCTAAACTTCCTGTTTCTCCATATATTATTTGCTTTACTAAATAATTAGATAATGTGTCTGTTACTAATTGGTTTTTTTCATTTCTTTCCTCAATAATTTTTATAAATAAATATATTGCAATCATTGATTTATCAATAATTGTATATTTGTCATTTACTGTTTGATGTATTTTTGAATTATAACTATCTATACTAGATATGTATATTTTGAATATATCTTCTATTATATCATTTATCATTTTTTTCTCCATTTTATTTTTATATTATTTGTTTTCTAAAAGTCCATAAACCATTGCAATATCTGTTGCAATGATATATTTTGCTTCTATTGCCTCTGCTACTACTAATACAAATGCACACATTGCACGTGTTCCATACCACCAGTCTGGATTGCTAACTCTACTTTTTATTTCTTCTAATGATATTTTTTTATAAAATCTTTCTGTCTCACTTTTTCTTGTTTCTGTATCTTCCATAATTGGTGAAGCTTCATCTTTGTATAATGTATTTTCTTTATACATAATTCCTGAATTCCTTACAAACCTTTCGTGTGCTCCACCTGCTAATATCAATACATCTGCTTTTCCTTTTGGAACATTTAATCTTTCTTTTATAAATTCTTTTACTTCTTTAAGGTTAGTAGTTGCAAGGTCTTCTGCTATATCTGGAAAATGTAGTGTTACATCTACAACTCCCATTTCTGTGTTAACGATTTCTTTTATTTCATTATCATATATTGCTATTTCTGTAGAGCCTCCTCCTCCAATAAATACACATACTTTTTCATTTACAAATCTTGTTGCTCCATAAACTGTTAATTCATTTTCTCTTTTTTGAGATATAATATCAAAGTCATATCCTGTTTCATTTTTAAACCTTTCTAAAAATGAATTTCTTTCTTGGTCATTTAAGCTCCTAAATATGCTTGTACCACATACATATATATCACTAGTCTCTGATTTTAATTCATTTATATTTTTTATAAGTTCTTTTATATCACTCTCTCTTAATTGCTTGTCTTCTTTATAGTGCTTTTTGAATTCTATTGTTACATCCTTAATTTTTTTTACTTTTTCTCCATCAAATTTGTCAATTTTTGTATTTGTTGAACCTACTTCTACTATTATCCTATTCATATTACTTAAACAACTCCTTTATCATTTTTTCAGCAATTTATATTGATTGTCTATATAATATCATATTTGGATGATTATGGCAATCTTTCTTTTTATTTATACCCATATAATAAGGATAAGTAAAACAATTCCAAAAATAATAAATGAATATCCTAGTATCTTTGTTGTTTTTCTGAATGATTTTTCATTCTTAGGTCTTGGATGAAAAAATTCTTTTCCTATTTCATAACTCATTTTAGGAAAGTAATTTCCTATTATTATAAATAGTATTCCCAAAATTAAACATGTACTTTTTCCAACATAAACTGTGCTCCCTAGTGGTACTTCTATCATAATTATATATAATAATACTGTCACAACTGGAATAAACCATTCCATTATTTTCATAATTTTAGGTTTTTCTTTGTTTTCTATCTTGTTTTTTCTATTTGTAAAAAATATACAAATCCCCTGTATAACTGCCATAATAATGGGTATTCCAAACAATGCAAAATTCTTCGGTGCATAATTGTCCACCTCATTTGTTATTGTAAAATGTATTGGCATTTGTTCTGGTAGTTTATCATATAATATTACACCCAATATAATTGGAAATAAACATACCATTACACTTAAAATAAGTTTTCTTTTACTTTCTTTTTCCATTTTTAATCATCTTCCTTTCTATAGGCACAAATTGGTTGCAAAATTGTAATTATTTTTCAACCTTATTACCCCCCAATTTATAAATCCATACTAAGACATCTTCAAATACAGAACTATTTAATTCATAAAATATAAAGTTCTTTTGCTTGGTTTCTGTTATCAAATTTGCTCTTTTTAGATGTGATAAATGATAAGATACTGTCGCTCCTGTTAAATTAAAACTACTCGATATCTCCCCTGCAGTTTTTCTTCCATCTTTCAGAAGTTCTAGTATTTCTCTTCTAACAGGGTCACTAATTGCTTTTAATGTTTCTGACATTCCCATTATCTTCACCTCTCTCAATCTATTTTGATATATATCTAAATAGATTGTACTATTTTGAATCACTGCTGTCAATAGCTATTTAGATTTTTTTCTAAATAGTCAAAAAAAATATAGTAGTACTTAGATTACTACTATATTCTTTATTCCCATTATTTCTTGCTCTCCCTACAATAAAAAATCGAATTCTTTGTTCATACTATATCTCTACCTTTATATATTTATCTAACTTTTTATTTAGCTTCCTGTATATATTCTCTGCAACCCATTTTTCATTTACAGATTTCTCTACATCTTCTATATTAATCCATTTAACTTCACTATTTTCATCCTCTTTCACTTGTAGAACTTCTTTTTCATCTACTTCTAAAAGATATGTTAAATTTAAATGTTCATGAGATGATACATATTCTCCTCTTTTTACATGTCCATCTACACCTACTATTTCTAAAGAATAAATATTGCTATCAAGTATTTTTACATTTTTGATGCCTGTTTCTTCTTTTAATTCACGAATAGCTGTACCTAATAAATCCGCTTTTCCATCTGCATGACCTCCTGTCCATGACCATGATTTATATATATTATGATATATCATTAGAATTTTTGTTTTTTCTTTATTTACTACCCATGATGATGCTGTAAAATGTCCAAATTCATTTTTTCTGGTTAGTACATCATCAAATGAGTCTATATATTTTAACATTGTTTGCTTGTCCTTTTCTTCTTGTTCATTATATGGCTTATATTTTTCTATTTGTTCTCTTAATTTATTCATTTTCCCTCCTATAATATTCCTTTGTTTTTCCCTTATTATCTTAAATAACTATATCTCTGGCTCACAATTTTATATAGTTCTAATTAGTTTTTAATTGATGCTCTAGTAAACATTTCTGGTAAAAGTTCTTTTAATTTGTATATTTTATCTCCTTCTAGCATAACTTCTGTTTCTAAATTTTCCTCATCTATCATTCTGATTAGTTCTCTGCATTTTCCACATGGAGAATATATTTTTCCTTTATATGAGTATGCTACTATTTTTTTTATTTTAGTTTCATCATTTTTTAACATTTCTGCTATAGCCGCATATTCTGCACAGTTCCCCAATGAACATTTTGCGTCTATACTTATACCTGTATAGATGTTTCCTTTGTCTGTTATTAATGCACATCCGACCTGCTTATATGAAGCATATTCATTTACTATTATTTTATCAGCTTGCTTTTTAGCTTCCTCTAATAATTTTTTAAATTCTTTATCCATAAATCTACTCCTCCTAAAAAATGCTATTTTCTTTTTTATACCATTCAGCAAAAACTTTCAATGCTGCTACTGAACCATCTGTTTTCCTTCGTTCTTCTCTTTCTACTTTATCCATTTCAGCAAGAGTCTTTTCATAATGCTCTGGTTTAAATATGTACCATAAGTCTGACCATTTCTCTTCTCTATCCATACCTTGGATTTTTGTTGCTAAATTTCCTGGATGTTTTCCATAAAAATAATGTATCTTCTTTCCATCATGATATGCTAAACATTCTTCAAATCTACATTTTCTATTTTCTTCGTTTTCCATTAATTTTAAAATTCCTTCTATACCTATAGTATCTAATGAAAAATTCACGAATGCTCTGGGGAATCCATTTAATCCATCTATAAAAAATCCAGTATCTAATGCTATACATGGTTTTTTTACAATTTTATATGCTTGTTTTACCTTTGCTGTTGCTATTTCTTTTATGTCATCACTTCTTGGCTCATCTAATTCAAAATCATATGTACTGAACTTCAAATTATTAAAATAACGCTCTGCTGATTTTGCCTTTCCCTTGTTATGTGTTACAAATACAATTTCTTCCATTTATATTTTCCCCTTTTGTTTCTATATTTCTAAAACATCACCATCATTTGAGAATTCTATATTATCTATATAATTAGATTTTTTTCATATAAGTCTCTAAATATCAATTTATCTACTGGTGAAATTATATCTAAATTACTATAGTCTAACCATCTAATTTCTTTAATCTCTGAGTCTGCTTCAATTTCACCATCAAATTCTGCCATGTAACATGTCATTTTTACTACTATGCCTTCTGATTTCCCATGTGCTTGTGCCTCAAATGTACCATAATATTTTATTGTGTCTTTTTTTATATCAATAGTTAATTCTTCTTTACATTCCCTAATTAGCGTTTCTTCATCTTTTTCTGTCCCTTCTCTCTTGCCACCAGGGATATAATATGTATCTTTTCCTTTTGATAATGTACTTAATATTTTTCTATCTTTTAGATATATAAATGCTATTTTGTCTATTTTTTTCATTAATCGTCCTCCAATTCTTTTTTCATATAATTTAGCATTTGATTAAAGTCATCAAATTGGTATTGTGATAATTCATTAATTTTTGTTCTATTACAGTCTGAGTATTTGTCATATATTACTGCCACTTCTATATTAGCATTATTTGCTGCTTCTACTCCTATTAAAGAATCTTCTATAATTAAACACTCCTTTGGCTGTACTTTTAACTCTTTTATTATTTTATAGTATATTTCTGGATTCGGCTTTAATTTCTCAACTGCTCCTTTTGAGTATATAATCGAAAAGATTTCTTCTTATCTATTATATTTCTATTATAGTTTTTGTAGTTTTCAATTGTATTCTCATCTGTCGCACTTGCAATAGCTAATACAAAACCTTTTGTTTTTAAATATTTTAATACTTTTTCTGCACATGCACATTTTATCATAAAAAGTCAAAAAAAGAAAGCCTTTTTGTAAAGACCTTCAATTAAATTTTATCTTATTGAGTCATTGTCTACCAATTCTCCATTAAAACCATAGATTTGTTTGCATAATGGTTCTGCTCGTTTTCCACTACGTACAACTACTTTTTCTAAATCTTCATATATATTATGTAATGTTATACCATACTTTTCCATTGTCTCTAGGCTAATTTCTTTAAATGCTGGACATGGTAAAATTGTTCCATCATACTTTATATCTAGTCTTTCAGTTCCTGCTGTACATAAATGTGACACTCTTCCATTTAAAGGAATTCCAATTCTAATGTTACCACTAAAGTGTTCCTTTTCTCTTTTTAATATTGCTGAAAATTCTTTTAATTGTTCTTCACTCAACATAAGTTCTCCCTTATTTTCTCTTCCTCTTCCTTGAGGCACAAAGTTTAAAATACTTATATTTTTTACTCCTGATAATTCTAAACATTCAACTATATCAGGTAACTGTTTATAATTGGGTTTCATTGGAATAAAATGTACATATACATTTAGTCCCATTTGTCTAGCTCTTATTAGTGAACTCATTAAATCTGTAATTAATCCTTTTCTTCCCATCAATTCATTATCTGTTGTTTCTTCAAATGCTTGCCAGTCAAATACAATTTTATCTAATCCTAATTGTTTTAACCTTTCATAGTCTTGTCTTGTTATTGCTCCAAATGGCTTATCCATTAACATTCTGTCATAATATAATTTTACATTTCTTTTTAATCTTTCATTCCATGGTTCATGTTCTTCAATCTCATCTAAGTCTTGACTACATTTGTCTTTTATATATTCTACCATCTCTACAGGCATTGCTGACATTCTTTTTATTCCACTAGTAAATATTACTGTTCTAATCCCATTTTATTTACTGAACCTTACCATTTCAAATAAGTCTGGATGTAAAAAGGGTTCTCCACCAGAAATTGATAATTCTTCTATTCCACCTTGATTAATAAAATGCATAACTGTCCTTTTAAACTGTTCTATTGTAATTAGTGTTTGTTTTTCTTGAGATGAGTTTGAAGAACAGAACTTACATTTATTGGGGCATGTTTGTATTACTTCAAAACATAAATCTTTTAGCATTTTCTATTTCCTTTCTTTTAAATTAAATTTATTTATCATTTCTTTAGTTGCAAATCCATTATGCTCTTTTACTCTCTCTAAAAATACTATGCCATCTAAGTGATCACATTCGTGTTGTATGTCTCTTGCTGTAAATCCTTTTGCTTGTTTTATAATTCTTTCGCCTTTTTCATTATAATATGTTACTTCAATATTGGTGTACCTTTCTACTTTTCCTCTAATAGAAGGTATACTTAAACAACCTTCAAATTCGTTTTCTGTTTCTTCAGATAATTTTCTCCATGTTGGATTTATCATTACTGTAGTTGGCACTTCTTCACAGTCTTTATATGTACATTTTTCTTTGTTTACTTGGATTATTATTATTCTTTTATTAATCCCTGCTTGTGGCGCTGCAATTCCATAACCATCTGTGAAATTTAATGTTTCTTTTAAATCTTCAATTTCTTCTAATATTTCTTGATTTATATTTCTTATATCTACTTCTTTACATTTTGTGCTTAATATTGGGTCTCCAACTTCTCTTATTCTTAATACTTTTGCCATAATAATTCTCCTTTATATTTTGTTATTCTTCTATTTAGTTTTCTACAGTCAATTTTAAGTTTTTAGCCATTGGCATTTAAGTTCTAACTAGTTCATAATATTCTCCTTGTTTTTCTATGAGTTCGTTATGATTACCTTCTTCTATTATTTTTCCATTTTTCATTAGAAGTATTTTATCACAATTTTTTACAGTAGTTAACCTATGTGCAATAATAAAACTTATTTTACCTTTAGTTATTTCTTCTATAGCTTTCCTTACCATAATTTCAGACTTATATGAAAGTGATGCTGTAGCCTCATCTAATATAATAATTTCTGGGTCTTCTACCATAACTCTAGTGAAATTTAACAATTGTTTCTCACCTGTAGAAAAAACATCTGTATCATTTGAGATTTTTGTTTGATATCCATCTTTTAAGCTTATTATTTTTTCATGTAAATTTAATTTTTTACAAATTTCTATTATTTTCTCTTTTGAAATGTCTTTATTGGCATAGTTTATGTTATCCAGAATTGTTCCTTCAAATATTACAACTTTTTGCATAATGTATCCTATTTTATTTCTTAGACTTCTTATACTATATTCTTTATAATCTTTTCCATTTATCTTAATTGTACCTTCATCAAAATCATAAAATCTACATAGTAAATTTACCAAACTTGTCTTTCCACTACCAGTTCTTCCAATTAGTGCAATGCTTTGATTTTTTTGAACATCAAATGATATATTATTTAGTACATTCCTTCCACCATTATATGAGAAACTGACATTATCAAATTCAATCTGCTCTACTTTTTCGAGGTCAATTCCAACATCAATATCCTCTTCCTCTTTTTGTAAAATATTGTTAATCTTTTCATAGGATATTTTGCCAACATTTCTATATTGAAATCCTTCTATTACCCATTTTGCATACGTTTCTGGCGAAGATATATATCTTGCAAGTATTATTATAGTTCCATATGTCATAATACCTTGCTCTACACTAATAGAACCTATTAATATATTAATTACGCCTACAAAGGAAATAATAAAATCATATAAGCCATTATATATTCTAATATTTTTTTCCAATTTATTTGTATTCTTTTCATATTGTAATATTAGTTCTTTAAGTTCTTTTAACCTTTCTCCTTCAATTTCTAATGCTTTTATTGTAGAATATCCTTGAATCTGCTCATTTGACCAATTTAGTATTTTAGCATTTGCTTCTCTTTTTAATTTTGTATACTTAATTGATTTTTTATTAAAAATATGAGTTACCAAAAATCCTATTATATATATTATAAAAGTTATTGTAACAATAGGAATATTTAAATAGGCTAGAACAAGTAATGTTCCTACTAATCGTGCTATCCCTGCAAAATATGCTCTGCATATTCCAATTCCATACCACATTGAAAATTGCTTTGTATCATTTATAATATTCTCTAATATTTCTCCTACTTGTATATTATCTAAATTACTTTGTTTAATATTTTGTAATTTTTTATAGATTTTTTCACGGTAATCTGCTTGTAATTCCTTCACAAATCCTTCATCATTAAGGTCTTCAAAAAATGTTGTAATAGACCTTAATATATTAACACCAAAATAACTTATACCTAATATCAGTATCAAATTTATATTTTTACTTGGTATAGCATATTCTACCATTACTATTGTATAAGCTATAAAAGTTACAACCATAATGCTAGTGATAAACCATCCGAATTGCTATTTTGATAGCTTGTTTTTTGTAATTTTTAAAAATTTCTTTTAACATTATTTATAATTCCTCATCTTCTAATATTTTGTTTTTATTTGTTTCTATAATGTTTTTATATAGATTATTATTTTTCATTAATTCATCATGAGTATCTACTTCTATTGTTTTGTTATTTATATATAAGACTTTATCACATTTTTTTACTACTTCAGAATCATGTGAAATAATAATTGTACCTTTTTTCATTTGTATAACATTGTTTAATATATTAATTTTTGTTTTTGTATCAAGCTTTGATAATGAATCATCAAAAATTATAATCTTATTTTCTTCAATTAGACTCCTTGCTATTGCTATCCTTTGTTTTTGCCCACCAGAAATATTATTTCCACCTTTACCTATTACATAGTTTATTGTATTATCAAATGTTTTTATGTCTTCATACAGCTCAACTAGTTTTAATACTTCTATTATTTCTTTATCTTCAATGTTTTTATTTGTTATATTAATATTGTTTTTTATTGTGTCTGTAAATAAGTATGTATCTTGAAGAACAATTCCTATATAGTCTCTTAAACTCTTTTTACTAATATCTTTTATATTATATTTTCCTATATAGATATTTCCTGTATAATCATAAAAACCTAACATCGTTTTTGATATGACAGTCTTCCCTGAGCCATTGTCTCCAATAATTGCTACATTTTCATCTTTCTTTATTATAAAGTTCAAGTTTTGTAATATTGTATTATCATTTAATTTTATAGTAACATTTTCAAAAATAATATCTCCATCAAGCTTTACATCAGGTTTCTCTTCTTTGTCTTCTTCTAACTTCATTAACTCTGTTAATTTTTTATAAGCAACTATAAATTCATTTATCTCTTTTAACTTGTCTACTGATTTATATACATATTCTAGGATACTTGTACTATATGTTAATAATATAGCTATTGTTGCAAGTGTGAGCTCTCCTTTTACAACTAGAATTCCACCCCATAATAATATAAATGGCTCTTTAAAGTTCCTTAGAGTATGTGTCCCTATTACATACAATACTTTAATTTTAGCTAGCTTTATATCTTTTCTTTTATATTCTTTGTTCATTTTTGAAAAATCTTCTATCTCTTTATCTCTTCTATTAAAAATTTTTAACATCTTAGATTCTTCTATTCCTATTGTTGTTTTGTTTATTACTTTTCTATTCATTTCAACAATGTCTTCAACTAATGGCTTTGAAATTTTAAAATACCATATTGATAAAAGTACTATTAAACAACATATTATACCTATAAATAACCCTATTGTATTATTCAGTTTTAAAGTTTGTGCAATTGCAAATATTATTATAAAAATTGTATCAAAAAATAAGTTTATCTGTGAATTGAAAAATTCTGAATATGTTGTAGCATCATTATTTACTCTTTGTATTACATTTGATTTATCTATATTGCTATATTGCATATATTCTATTTTTGGTATATGTGTTAATATTATCTCTTTAACATTTCTATTTATTTTTAAATTAAATTTTGTGTTAATTTTACTTTTTGTGTAATTCACTACAAATATTATTACATTTACTAGTATTAATACTAATACTAGTATTATGATTTTTGATATTTTACTGTCTGCATAGAATAGTCTTTTTATTACTGTTGGAATTACACTTTCATTTCCCATGATAACACCATCAAGTGTATATTGTATAAACATTGGTATATATACTAAAAGCCTTGAGTATATTATACTTAATATTAATGTTACTGTTATATAAAATTTTGTTCCTTTTAATGTTCTATTTAAAAAACTTTTTTTCATTTTATTGTCCCTTTTACTATTTCATTTTTATATCTATTTATATAAATCTTCTTTAAGATTCTTTCTTTAATTTTATATTATTCTTTTCTAATCTTCTTACTTTTTCCTAATAACTTTTTGTATTCATCCTGATAATTTCTTTCCATGTTTTTATTATTCTTTTATATATCTACTTATCGACTCCATTCTAAATCATTTCTCTTTTTAATTTTAGATATAGAGCTTTCCAATAGTACTAATCTTTGATTAAAATAGTCAAAATATTTCTGTCTGATTTTGTGTGGTATATCTATTTTTTTGAATAGTTTGATTTCCTTCTAATTTTCCTGTTTTAAATACATTTTGCAAATGATATATTATTTTAAGTTACATTAAATACTAATCGCCTCATATTTTTAGAACCATTGTTTGTATTCTATAATAAAATATTTGCTGTGTCAACGTTTTTACCTAAATTTATGTAATATATTTTCTATGTAAATTTTTTTATATTTTAGTGTTTTTGTAAAATTCGTTATAAAAAATGAGACAATTAATTAGATAAATTTAAGGAGTTAGATTTTACTACTAACTCCTTAATCATTAATTATTTGTTGTTAATTTGTTTCTAATGGATATTATTTTATTCTTATACCCATTAATTGATTTGTTTAATTCATAAATTTGGTGTTTATATAATTTTTCTAATTTAATTCTTTCTTTTTTAGATAAATCTTTTTCTTTAATTCTTCCCATCTTAAATAATTTTTGCAAATGTAATAACTCTTTAAGTTCTTTATTCTCTTGTATTTTGATATCTTCTAAAAATGTACTTTTTACATTAGTATTATTAGATATATCAATTTCTGCAACTTGATTTTTTTGTTCAATTTCATCATTTTTATTATTAAAGAATAATTTTCTAAAAAATGTCTTAATTTTATAAAAAATGCTATTTCCATTAACAGCTATTAGACTTTCTTTTGATTTGTTCATTGAAATTCCTCCTATATTATTCAATAGATATATCTTCTTCTCTGTTAGGTAACTGTTGCTCATATTCTTGATATAATTGTTTTGCTTGTTGTTCTTTACCTTCTAGCAAAGTCTTTTCAAATTCTAAATCTTCTAGTGTTGGTTGCTCTTGTGCTTTACTATCATTTATTGTATAGCCTAATATTGATAACAGCTCTTTAGCATAATCTTCCCCTTTTACCTCTACTAATTTTAATAATTGTTCTAATCCCCCTAAATTATTTATATCTCTTTTACTCATATTAGCAATAAAATTGGGAACAACTCTTTCAGTAGCACTTTCTTTTTTATCTAATTCAGGATTTTGTTCTCTTATACTGTCTAAAAATGCTTTAGTTGACTCTACTGTTTTAAATTGTTCTCTAATACTAGCAATTTTAGCTAGTATTTTTTCATCAGGTGTTATACGATTTGAAAAATAATTATATTCTTCATTAGTTAAATCTTTTAACTTTTGTGGGTCAAATATACTATACAAAAAGTCTTGAACTATAGGCATAAACTCTTCATTTCCTGCAAATTGTTGAGCTATATATTTTATGTATGAACTTACTGTATCAGTATCTCCTTCTTTCCCTTCTTCGTGAGCACTTTCAGGATATGCTATTTCATAAGTAAACATTTCTTGAATCCCTAAATTTGAACTTGTATATCTATCTTCATCAGGGTGTTCATTATCAATTACAACACTACCATTTTCTTTTCTAAAAGTTTGTTTTTCATATTCGTAATAATCAATTTCAGGTTCTTCATATTCTGTATTAAAATGATATGTAGTAACACCTGTTGTTTTATCTGTTATATAATAATCAAAATCCTCTTCACTAGGTGTTCCTTCTCTTACAAATTCTCCACCTTCATTTATAACCTCACGAATAGGGTGTGTTTCTCCATCTATTTCAACATCTATCGTATTATTTTCATCTAAATATTCCATAATTTTTGCAATATCTACATCTGCACTATACCAACTTAAACTTCTTTTACAATCTAGCATTCCTTTTTCAGTTTCTTCAAATCTTTTCACATAATTAGGAATTATTAACTTTGCTAAATTTACAAATTTTTCACTATTGTTACCATTATATTTAATATTCCAATTTCCATACCAACCCATAATATCTCATTTCCTTTCTTGATTATCTTTTACGTAATTTATATCACAACACTTTACTTTTTTCAATAAATATGATAATAAAACTATTTATGTCATTAAAATTTAATATTTTTGTAATATTTATGTAATAACCTTTTTTACATAAAATACTTTATTTTATATAGAAAAAGGTGTATCCTAAAGACATCCCCATTTCATATTACTGACTTCATCACTTTATTACTTTTAGATTCTAAAGCACCATAATACTAATTTTCCAAAACTACTGCCCATCTTCTATTACTTTTTCTAGAAATATTTTTTTATTAAACGCTCCTCTTTTATCTACTTTGTTTTTTCGTATTATTTCAAAGTCTTCTATTGAGACTTTTTTAGAAATTAATATTCCATAAATTACCTCTACAATATCTGCCAATTCTTCAACATTATTATCTTCTAAATATTCTTTTACTTCTTCTTGTAGTTTTTTGTTTAATTCATTTAAATATTCGCTATCATTTAATGTCCTAGTTATCGCTAATCTATTATCACTATTTATAATTTCAGGTATTTTATCTCTCACTAATTTATTATATATTTTCATAAACTTTTCAATCTCCTTAAAACAATTTATCTTTACAAATTTAATAATTAATATTTCTAGTTAAATAATATCGTTTTATTATATGTTCTTGTTTCACCCTTGACTCCAAATATAATCTATCTATAATATAAGCTAATTTATCACTATATTCTATTATTCCCAATCCACTCATTACCTGTGAAATCTTATAATATACTTTTATACTTTCTTTTAACTCTCTTATATGTAATATATCTGATGTTAGTAACTGTGCTAATTTATACAATTAGGTAGGCTTATCATTGTATATCCTTTCATCTTTAAAATTTTGAAAGTAAATTACAATTTTGCAACTTTTAATTATTTTATATAATATTATAAATTTCTGATGAATTTTTTCAAATTTTTAGTTCACCTTTTTTAATTTTAGCGAAGATTAGCGGGTTTGAACCAGTTTACCAAGTGAATTTCTACATCATATTTGTTTAAAATTTTTGCTTCTTTATTAACTCTTAAAGGCTTGCTATACAATGTATCTAAGCATTGTGTTAAACATACTTTCCTATCCTCATTTTTAATTGAGGTTTTTCTGTTTTAGTAATGCTTATGTCTACTTAATTAAATATGCTTATCCTTAATCGAATAATATATCTATTTATTATCTTTCTTCTCAATTTTTTTATTTATTTGTTTCAATGCATTTAAATATTCTCTTTCAACAGGACTAATAGTTTTAACTTGATATTTTTTATATTCTGATTTTGCTTTTTCAATTGCTTGTTCATGGCTAACTGTACCTGCATCCATTAATACTTTTTCTCCTGTAGAAGAAAAGATTGTGTCTAATTGTTTAATATAATCTTCCATATACATTGGCTTATGTCTTATTGCTTGTATTTCTGCAAAATCGAAATACCCTGATA
>JAAVXM010000026.1 GCA_022790575.1 Clostridia bacterium
CTTTTAATTTTGATATTTCTATTTCTTTAATTTTCATTTCTTCTTTTGCTCCATTTCAAAGATATTATATCGTAATTTTTACATATTGAACAGTACTTTTAGTTGATTTTTATATTATTTTCAGGCTTGCAAAATTTTTTTTATGTCTTTATCCTGACAAAATGTGCATATTAGTTGAAAACATACAGAATACATGCTATAATTATATTATGTAACCATAAAATTATTACAGAAAGGTTGGTAAAAAATGATTAGGTATTTTATGCGGAGGACTATCTATAAGGATTTTGACAAAGAATCACAGGACATGCTTTTGCAACTGACTTCAAAGCAACACATAATCGAGATACTTTTCTTTATGTTTTGGGGAATTGCTTTTATTTTCCCATTAATTCCATTATTTATAATTGATGTATGTGAAGATATCGAGCTTTCTATGACTACTCAAATAGCAATTATAGTTTTTATGCTAATATGTGGAGCTGAATTGTTAGTATATATGAAGGTCTTTAACAGAGCTATGTTTGGATTCTCGCAGTTGTTGGCAGATAGAATATACTTTTTAGTATGCACAACAAAAGGTAAAGCTATTTGCAAAAACGAGCTTAATGCTATCAAGCAGGCAGATGAAAAATTGTATGCATTTATTGCAACGCAAATGTGTCGGGGATATTGCTACTCAATCTGCTTTAAAATCTGTAAAGCTCTAAAAAGAGGTTCTATAGAATTTCTTGCAGTAAAGAAGTTTTCCCCACATGATGATGAAGAAGATGATGGAAAAGATTTTACAATGCATGTTCTCTATGTAAACAACGGCTGGGCTTTTGATACATACAGTTCTCGTCAATATCCGATTGAGAAATTGCACGAAATCTACAAAGCTAAAATTTATAGGTCTTTTAGTTTTGATGAAATTAGTAGCAAATGTTATGAAGAATTTAGAGAAGAACAAGAGCCTGAACTCGCAAAGTGGTCTATTGATAATGACTGTTCCATGTTTTTGAAAGGTAACAAGGAGGAAACTTAAACATTTCACGACTGGTTATACAACTTATAGCCAGCCGTGTTTTTATTTATAAAGATATGATTTTTATAAATTTGTTATAATTTTATTGCAATTTGTAAAAATTGTGATATACTTTAATAAATTGATTGATATTTGTATCAATCGTTATGAGAGACGAAAAAGTTGTAGATAACTACGTCAACAGTACCACACACGAAATGTGAAATAAAAAGAACGTAATTCACTTATATCAATGGTTACGCTCTTTTTGTTTTTTGGAAATTAATTAAAAGTAATGCAGTAGTAATGTAGTACAAATTTAATTTGCTTTTTCTATTTCTTTAAATGCAAAGTAGAAAAAAGTAGTAAGTCAAGAACAACAAAAATTGAAAATGACAATACTAGAGCAACCCAAAAATAGAAATCAAAAATATGTTGCTAATTCACATAAAATATGATATAGGGATTGATGATAGAATATCAAATTTAGAAAGTTGTGATAAAAAGCTATTATTTACAGAACTTAGAAATAATAAAATAACTGATGAAGAACTTAGAAGTAGAGAAATAATAAGAGTAAATAATTGGTTAGATGTGAGAGACCAAATATTATAATACTTTTTATAATATACTGTAATGATTATAGCATAAGAGGAAAGACAATTTAGCACTATCAATCCTCTTATGTTTATTTTATTTTTATAATATCTATATTTGGTTGTAACAATTCAACTATTGTTCCAGAATTATTTTTTATTCTTAAAACATCACCACGATTTGCTTTAATAATTACTCCAAAATTCAGATTAACTGTCTGATAAGCATTAGTAACTGTTTCACCAACAGTCGAACCATATACTGTAGCATTATTGTGTTCTAAATAAACTGATAATGTTGCTTCTTTTCCTGTTGAAGGTGGTTCATAAATAGTAGTATTAAAATGAATATAATAGTCTCCGTCATTATTAATAATGAAATCCGAGCTTCCTTCTTGATGTATTATACTATTTTTCTCAACAATTCTATTTGTATCAAAAGTAATATATCCTCCATTTTGTAAATTTACAGGTGAATAATTAAAACTATTAATATGTGCAGGATTATCATTTGATACAATAATTGTCAAGGTAATATTCCATATTAACGATATTACAATTAGACTAATGCCAATAGCCAAATAGCATGAATTACATTTTTTTTCACAACAATACAATTTTTTCACCTCTATATAGTATATGAAAAAGTTGTAAATTATCCACTTTTTATCCATATTAAATCTTTAAAAAAGTATTGACAAATGGAAAGACATTCACATATAATATAATTATAGTTGAACAAACACTCAACTATAAAACTATACACAAAAAGAATAGGGAGGTAAAAAATGTCTAGAAATGAATTTACATGTGACTGTAGTGTAATCCATCAAGATATAGTAGAAAAAACTAAAAAGAACATGTTAGAAGAAAATACATTTAATAGATTAGCAGAATTTTTTAAAATTCTTGGAGATACAACCAGAGTAAAAATATTATTTGCATTAGACAAAAATGAGATGTGTGTATGTGATATTGCAAATGTATTAGGAATGAGTAAATCATCTATATCACACCAATTGGGAACTTTAAGAAGAAGTGGAATTGTTAAATGTAGAAAATCTGGCAAAGAAGTATTTTATATGTTAGACGATGACCATGTAAAAGAAGTATTTGAAATAGGTGTAGAACATATAGAACATAAAAAATAAAAAGGTGGAGGTAAAAGAATATGAAAAGCAAATTCAAAATAAAAGGATTAGATTGTGCAAATTGTGCAAATGATTTAGAAAGAGCGATACAAAAACTAGATGGGGTAGAAAGAGCTAATATAAGCTTTATGGCAGAAAAAATGGAGATTGAATATGATGAAACAAAAAAGGGAGAAATCATGCAAAATTTAAAAAAAGTTATAAAAAAAGAAGAGCCAGATGTGACGATAGAAGAAATTTAGGAGGCTATTACTATGAAGAAAAAGGGAATTAAGATTATAATAGCTACAATACTATTTTTAATTGCATTTATAATAAAATTTAATAATGAATGGATAAATAACACAATATATATAGTATCATATATAATTGTAGGGTTGCAAATTGTGAGGAAGGCAATAAGAAATATAATAAGAGGTAAAGTCTTTGATGAAAACTTTTTAATGACAGTTGCGACAATAGGAGCATTTGGAATTGGCGAATATCCAGAAGCAGTAGCTGTTATGCTATTTTATCAAGTAGGTGAATTATTCCAAAGTTATGCAGTAGATAAATCAAGGAAATCAATCTCAAGTTTAATGGACATAAGACCAGACTTTGCAAATATAGAAAGAGATGGAAAAATCCAAAAAGTAGAGCCAGAAGATGTGGAAATTGGAGAAATAATAGTAGTAAAACCAGGAGAAAGAATTCCATTAGATGGAAATATAATAGAAGGAAGGTCAAGTCTTGACACAAAAGCTTTAACAGGAGAAACTATACCACGAGATGTAGAAGAAGGAGAAGAAGTGTTAAGTGGATGCATAAACTTAAATGGTGTTGTAAAAATAAAAGTTACAAAAAAATATCAGGAATCAACAGTAAGTAAAATACTGGATTTAGTCGAAAATGCAAGTAGTAAAAAATCAAAATCAGAAAACTTTATAACAAAATTTGCAAGATACTATACACCAATTGTTGTAGTGATTGCAGTAATACTTGCAATAGTCCCACCAATTATTATAAAAAATGCAGCATTTTCAGATTGGTTATATAGAGCCTTATCATTCCTTGTAGTATCTTGCCCATGTGCTCTAGTTATTTCAATACCACTAAGTTTCTTTGGAGGAATTGGTGGAGCATCTAAAATGGGAATTCTAATAAAAGGAAGTAATTACTTAGAACAATTAGCTAGGACAGAAACAATTGTATTTGACAAAACTGGAACACTAACTGAAGGAGTTTTTGAAGTACAAAAAGTCGAAGCTATGGATATAAGTGAAGAAGAATTGCTAAAAATCACAGCATATAGCGAATACTATTCAAATCATCCTATTGGATTATCTGTTAAGAAAGCATATAATAAAGAAATTGATGAAAAGCAAATTATAAAAATAGAAGAATTGCCAGGACAGGGGATTGTATCTAGAATTGGAGAACAAGATGTATTAGTAGGAAATGAAAAGTTAATGGATGAAAAACAGATAAAATTCACAAGATGCAATGAAATAGGGACAATTTTATATGTAGCAATAGAAGGAAAATATGTAGGACATATATTGATATCAGATAAGATAAAAAGAGATTCAATAAATACAATTAAAGAACTAAAAAGGAATAATATTAAACAAACAGTGATGTTAACAGGTGATAGGAAAAATGTAGGCGAGAGTGTAGCAGAGAAATTAGGAATAGATAAGGTTTTCACCGAACTATTACCAGATGGAAAAGTAAAAAAAGTAGAAAATCTATTAAAAGAAAAGAGTGAAAGAGGTAGACTTGCATTTGTAGGAGATGGAATTAATGATGCACCAGTTTTAACATTAGCAGATATAGGAATAGCAATGGGGGGATTAGGTTCAGACGCTGCTATAGAAGCGGCAGACATTGTATTAATGACAGATGAACCATCAAAAATAGTAAATGCTATACAGTTATCGAAGAAAACTATGAGAATTGTTAAAGAAAATATAATATTTGCTATTTTTGTTAAAGTACTAGTACTAGTTTTAAGTGCATTTGGAATATCAACTATGTGGGAGGCAGTGTTTGCAGATGTAGGAGTTTCTGTAATTGCTATCATAAATGCATTAAGAGTATTAAGAGTAAAAAATATAAGTCTATGAAATATAGAAGGTTTTTTCATTATTAAGATGAAGTATACATAACTTGACGGGGTTGGGGATTAATGGTATAATATAATATATTATACCTCTTACAGAGGAAATTTAAGGAGGAATTGAAATCATGGAATCAGGAATGACTGTTAAGTATTTGAAAGTAAAGGACCCTGAGAACCCGCTAAATCCGAAAGGAGAAAACATTGCAATGCAATTGAGAGAAAGAATCCGCAAAATCGAGGAAAGAACAGGATTCAAGCTGATATCAGCATGTTTTCTAGGAGAAGAACATGATGATGGTGAAGAAGACACATTATTTGTCAATGCAGTTTGTCAGCCTAAAGTGTACAAATACATGTTATTCTTCAGATAACCTCCACAATGTTGCGCAATAATGCAACATGAAAAGTCTATTAACATTTTGTTAATAGACTTTTCGTTTTCAAACTTTTCTATTTATTAAACATGTAAATGTAAGGATATTAAAACGAGTTGCTTCTTTTCAAGTTTTGTAATATAATAATTTTGAAAATCATTATACATAGAAAGAAATGTGAAGAAAATGGAATATAAATATTTGTTAGATATTGGACTAATAATACTAGTAGTAAAAATTTTTACATTAATAACCCAGAAAGTAAAAATGCCTAAAGTATTAGGAGGGTTAATAGCAGGGATAGTACTTGGACCAGCAATGTTAGACATTGTTCAAAACAATACAATACTAGAGGCGCTATCTAAGTTTGGTATTATACTAATAATGTTTTTGGCAGGAATGGAAACAAGTATAAAAAAATTCATATCAAATAGTAACAAATATGTAATAATAGCTACATTAGGAGTAATAGTTCCATTAGTATTAGGAACAATATTTAGTTTAATATATATACAAGATTTAAAAACGAATTTATTCTTTGGAGCAGTAATAACAGCAACATCTGTTAGTATAACAGTAGAAACTCTAATAGAAATGAAAAAGATAAAATCAAATGTAGGATTAGCAATATTAGGTGCAGGTGTAGTTGATGACATAATAGGAGTATTATTTTTGACAATAGTAATGAATAGTGGAAATTTACAAATGTCTACATTTGCTATAATGATATTAAAAATAGTGTTATTTTTTGGAATGGCAATAATTTTAGGATTATTATTATTTAAAGTATTTGAAAAAATAGAAAAAAAGGATGTAAAAAACGAGCAAATGCCTACATACTCAATAGCTTTTGCATTAATATTAGCATACATAGCAGAAATGCTAGGGGTTAGTGGAATAGTTGGTGCATATATAGCAGGATTAGTAATAGGAAATACAGAAAAGGGGAGAAAAGTAAAAGGAAAGATAGACTTAGTAGTACATATGATTTTCTCACCAATATTTTTCGCAAGTGTAGGATTGAATTTAGGAAAGATAGATTTTGAAATACAAGTGTGGATATTTATATTAATATTTACAACAATCACAATAATAAGTAAAGTAATTGGAAATGGATTAGGAGCAAAATTATGTGGGTATTCAAATGAAAAAGCTCTTCAAATTGGTATAGGAATGGCAACAAGAGGAGAGGTTGCACTAATTATTTCAGCTGAGGCTCAAAAGATAGGACTAATAAATGAAGAAATATTTTCAATTGTTATTATAACTGTATTACTAGTAACATTTATAACTCCTATATTATTACACTATAGTTTT
The DNA here is from genome assembly GCA_022790575.1 of Clostridia bacterium. Classification (GTDB taxonomy): domain Bacteria; phylum Bacillota; class Clostridia; order TANB77; family CAG-508; genus CAG-269. The sequence goes on from JAAVXM010000026.1 coordinate 6,546, forward strand.
GAAAAGAAAGTAAATGTAGAAGAACAGTAAAAGATAAACGGAATTTTTTAAAAGGGGAAAATGTAAGATGAAAAAAAGAATAATAATAAGTATATTTTTTATTGTTATCATGATATTTATAAGTAGAAACAAGGTACAAGCCAAAAGCTATAGTATAGAAGATATGGATATAAAAGCAACAATTAATCAGGATGGTTCTGTATCAATTGAACAAGAGATTGAGTATGAGTTTAAAGGAACTTATAATGGAGTTTTCCTAAACATACCATATAATTTAGAAGATAATGAAAAAAAAGAAATAGGAAATAAAAATGTATTAAAAGAAAGTCTATATAATGGAAGTAATGTAGATGTAAATAAAGTATATATTATAAATAATGGAACAAAAATAGAGTATGGAAAAGTACAAAAAGCAATAAATGGGCAAAATGGAGTTTATACAATTATTAATAACAAAGGAATACAACAAATAAAAGTGTATTCACCTTCAACAAATGTTACCAAGAGATTTAAAATTGATTACACTATAAAAGATTTATGTGTTAAACATAATGATATAGGGGAACTATATTATAATTTTATTGGAGGAGAATGGGAAGAAAAAATAAAAAAATTAAATATTGATATTTATATACCTCAAAATCAAAATAAGATTGAAGTGTGGGGACATGGACCATATAATGGACAATCTAAAATTGTTAGTAATAAGCATAGTAATTTCAAAGTAGAAAATATAATGCCAGGACAATATGTAGCAGCAAGAGTTATATTTGATAGTAATAATATATTAAATTCACAAAAATTATCTAATATAGATGCAAAACAATTAATTTATCAAGAAGAAGATAGTATTATAGAAAATAAAAAGGCAAAAAATGCATATACAGGTAAAATTGGTATTGTTGCTATATGCTTGTTTATTTATTGGATTATTCTAATAGGAATATATGAGAAAGATAAAAAATATAAAGTAGTAAATATTGATGAAGATGAATTATTTAAAAAATATAATCCAATGGTAGCTGGTTGTATACAAGGAAGCAGAAACATTTTGGCAAGAGATATTATAGCTATTATTTTAGGATTGATAAATAAAAAAATAATAAAATTAGATATTGAAAGTAAACTAGAAGGAAAAGATGATTATTCATATTTTATTGCTAAAAATATAGAATTAGAAAATGAAATGGATGATATAGAAAAATATGTATATGATTGGGTTTTTAGAGGGAATGAAATAGTAGATTTAACAAAAAGATTGCAAGAAATGCCAAAAGAAACATATGCTAATCAATCATTTAGAAAATTGAGTGAATTGGTAGAATCTGAATTAGCACAAAAAGGGGCAAACCAATCTAAGGTACCATTACTAATTAGGGGATTTAACATATTTTTACTTGCCCTAAGTATTGTATTGGTTATTAAACATATTATGTTCAATGGATTTAATATGTATGGACAACCTATACATTCATTAGGGAGTGCCATTTTTATTGGAGCATTATCACAGTTTAGTATAATTTTAATTATGCTTTTTATGATAATACTAAATTGGGCAATGAATTTAATTGTTATAATAAGACACAAAATTAATAAAACTGTACAGCGAATAACTGGACAGAAAATAGTAACAACAACTATTAGCTTATTAGTACTTTTTGGTAGTATGATTATACTAACAGCTATATTTTCTCCAGTTAAATACATTGTAGTTGATGAAATACTAATATGTATTGCAACCATATTGGTATTAACTGATAACTTAATGCTAAAAAATAGTGTTATAATGATAGAAGATTTTAGTAAACTAAATGCATTGAAAGATAAAATAGAGGATTATTCTATCATGAAAGATAGAGATGTTGAACAAGTGATTTTATGGGAACAATATTTAAGTTATGCTGTTAGCTTTGGTGTAGCAGAAAAAATTATGAAAAGAATTAAAGGATTATACATAGATGATGACTTAACATCACTAATTAATAATAATTTATTTTATAACTTTGTTACATCAGATTATTACATGTTCTACAATCTAGCAAGCCTAGATAGAAGATTTTTGAAAAGCTATAATACAGCAACTAGAAAGATGTTTTCTAATATGGCTAGTGATGGAGGTTTTTCAAGAGGAAGCGGAGGTGGCTTCTCTGGAGGAGGCGGCTATTCTGGCGGCGGAGGCAGAGGCCGGAGGCGGTGGAGCTTTCTAAGTATGATTTAAGAAATGGAGAAGAATATATCAAACAACTTTGGACTCAGCAAAATCAGTAGGTTTGACTCCATGCCAAAAATGTGCTAAGTAATACACATGACACCAAAAAAGTAGGGGCTATAAAAGCTCCTACTTTTTTGGTGTGTTACTTGCAGTTTATGACATCCTCTGCATAAACCCAGCCTAAATCGGCATCTTCAGTGCAGATATGCAACATTCGAGGCTCATTAAGTTTAATTTTCTCCTCATTTCCTTCAATTTCGGTGTATGGTGTGTAGAAATGCTCTACTACATTTGTTTTACTTTCATCAAAGTAGGCAAAACCATTTATCATAACGACAAAATCTTTGGGAATGTAGTGATTTTCAGATGTGGCAACGCCATATTTTCCAGAGCCATCATTATGAGAAGACTCCCAATATTTTGCACCATCTCTTATAAGAACTAGTGTTCCTATTCTTGTTGGAGAAGCCTTAAGAAAAGCAATATTTGTAGAAGAAACATTTACCTCCATAAGAATCTCATTAAGTATATGAGGTTCAAAAGTAAGTTGAAGTTCATTAGATTTGTTGTAGAGATTAATGACAGTCTGGAATTTCTGCATTAACTGGTCATAATTAATCTCATCAAGTCTGATGCCAGCTACACATTCACTAACATATTCAATGTCATGATATATTGGCATTTTTTTCTTTTGGCTTATGTCTCTAATGAACATTTTGACATAAGTATCTTCTGGTTTGCTGTGGCTATTCACAACAGTGAGATTGGTACTTGTCAAATCTTCCCATGAAGATATTTTACTGAGATATTCAAGAGACAAAACTTCATTTTTATCCTCATCATCTTTGTCTTCATTGTTTTTCTCTTCATCACTTTGGGATGAGACAGTTGAAGTAGTGGTGGACGAAACAGGCTGTGCATTGGACGTTGCAGGCATGGCACAAGTGGTAACTAATGAGAAGATAAGAACCATGCAAAGAATGACTGCAAATAATTTTTTCATAACATTTCCTCCTATAATATATAGTGTTGATAGGTATAATATGTAAACTAGCTTGTACTAGATAACAAAGGAAACAATTTATATAAAAAGGCAATCTGCCTTAATAACATTATTATAACAGTTTTTTCTAATAGAGTCAAATTTATGTAAAGTAACATAGAAAAAAATGTAACATATAATAAAACAGAAAGGAATGAGAAAAATGAACAATATATATTTTGATAATGCAGCAACAACACCGATAAAAACAGAAGTGTTAAATGAAATGATGCCATATTTAACAAGAAACTATGGAAATGCATCTTCATTATATTCTATAGGGAGACAATCTAAGAGAGCAATTGAAAATGCAAGAAAGCAAGTAGCAGAATTAATAAATTGTAATCCACATGAAATATATTTTACTGGAGGAGGTTCAGAAAGTGATAATATGGCATTAAAAGGATTTGCATATGCAAATAGAGAAAAGGGAAATCACATTATAACCTCAAAAATAGAGCATCATGCAGTACTAGAAAGTTGTGAGAGACTAGAGAAACAAGGATTTGAAGTGTCATATATAAATGTAAACAATGAAGGAATTATAGATTTGCAAGAATTAGAAAATAGTATAAGACCATCAACAATACTAATAAGTGTAATGTCAGCAAATAATGAGATAGGTACAATTCAGCCAGTTGAAGAAATATCAGAAATAGCTCAAAAATACAATATAGCATTTCATACAGATGCAGTCCAAGCAATTGGTAATACACCTATAGATGTGCAAAAAATGAGAATAGACATGTTATCAATGTCAGGGCATAAAATAAATGGACCAAAGGGAATAGGTGCATTATATATAAAGAAAGGAATTGAAATTGAAAAAATAATAGATGGAGGACATCAAGAAAAGAATATAAGGGCAGGAACTGAAAATGTTGCAGGTATAGTTGGGATAGGAAAAGCGTGTGAAATATCAAATAAAAATATTGGAAATCATATAAAATATTTGAAAAAGTTAAGAGACTATTATATTAAAAGGTTACAAATTGAATTGCCAAACAAAATAAGAATAAATGGAGATATACAAAATAGATTACCTGGAAATGCTAATATTTCATTTAAAGATTTAGATTCATCAGAGGTAATATTTAAATTAGACGAAAAAGGAATTTGTGTATCAAGTGGTTCAGCATGCTCATCAGGAAGCACAGAACATTCATATGTCTTAACAGCAATAAAAACACCACAAGAATATCTAAACTGTGCAATTAGAACGACTTTTGGAGAAAATAATACATTTGAAGAAATAGATTATTTAATAAAAACAATGAAAAGTTTTTATTAAAATAAAAAAAATTCAAGAAAATTACAAAAAGTACTTGAAAAATAATCAAAAATGTATTATTATTTATTCGAAGTGGAGAAAAGTGGTGCAAAGTGGTGGAAAAGTGGAAGAGGTGAAAAACAGTGTTAATAGGTGAATATGAACATTCTCTAGATGTTAAAGGCAGATTAATAATGCCAGCAAAATTAAGACAGGACATAGGAGAGAAATTTATAATTACAAAAGGTTTAGATGGATGTTTATTTGTATTTTCACAAAATGAATGGCTAAACTTTGAAACAAAACTAAAAGCACTACCACTATCAGACAAAAATGCTAGAAACTTTGTAAGATTTTTCTTATCAGGAGCAACTGAATGTGAAATAGACAAACAAGGAAGATTTCTAATACCAAACAATTTAAGAGAAGTTGCAAAATTGGAGAAAGAAGCAATAATAGTTGGAGTAGGAACAAGATTAGAAATATGGAACAAAGAAATATGGCAAAAATGTGATGAAAACATATCAGCTGATGAAATTGCAGAAAACATGACAATGTTAGGTATATAACTTGCAAAAGTTTATATAAAAAAACAAAAGAAAAAAGTACAAAAGAAGAAAATGAACAAAAGACAAAAATTACAAAAGATAAAATTCCAAGAAAAAAATCAACAAAAGAATTAGTAGAAAACAAAAGAAGATTATAAGAAATGCAGCTGGTAGAGAAGATACTTTCTAATCCAGCTGTTATATTTTAAATGAGGTGAAAAATTGGAATTTAAGCACAAACCAGTATTACTAGAAGAAACAATAAAAGGTCTAAAAATAAAAGAAGATGGAATATATGTAGATGGAACTCTAGGAGGAGCAGGGCATAGTAAGCAAATACTAAAACATCTATCAGCAAAAGGAACTTTAATAGGAATAGATAGAGATAGAGAAGCATTACAAGCATCAAAAGAAAATTTGAAAGAATATTCAAATATAAAATACATATATGGAAACCATGATGAAATTGAAGAAATTCTAGAAGAGCAGGAAATTAAAGAAGTAGATGGGATATTGTTAGACTTAGGAGTATCATCATATCAGTTAGATGAAAGAGAAAGAGGCTTTAGCTATTTAGGAGATAATGAACTTGATATGAGAATGGACAAAACACAAGAATTGACAGCAAAGAAAATTGTAAATACATATAGTGAAGAAGACTTAGCAAATATAATTTATGAATATGGTGAAGAAAGATTTTCAAGGCAAATAGCAAAAAATATATGCATAAAAAGGAAAGAAAAAGAAATAAACACAACAAAAGAATTAGTAGAACTAATAGAAAAATCTATTCCATCATTTGCTAAAAAAGATGGACATCCTGCAAAGAGAACATTCCAAGCAATAAGAATAGAAGTAAATAATGAAATAAAACCATTATATAAAACAATACAAACATGTATAAAACACTTAAAAAGTGAAGGAAGATTATGTGTAATAACATTTCACTCATTAGAAGATAGGGCAGTAAAAAATGCATATATAGAAGCAGAAGGAAAATGTACTTGTCCAAGAGATTTACCATATTGTGTATGTGGTGCAAAATCAGAGGGGAAAATAATAAATAAAAAACCGATAATAGCTACAGAAGAAGAACAAAGAGAAAATCCAAGAGCAAAAAGTGCAAAACTGAGAATTTTCGAAAAAAGATAAAATACAAAGGAGGTGAGAGTAACAATGGCAAGAATGTATTATCAATATGAAACAAGTCCAAGGAAATATGAACCAGAATATACACCAAAAAAGAAGCCAAACAAAAAAATAGAAGAAACAAAAACTTCTAAAAAAGATATCGAAAAAAAGAGACTTGAAAAAGCTAGAAAGCAAAAAATAGAAGAAAAGAAGAATAAAACTAAGCAAGTAGCAACAGTAGTAGTCATATTTGTGATGTTACTCTCAATAAGTTATAGACAAATTTCAATAATGGAGATGTTCAATCAAAAAAAGGAACTTGAGAATAATTTAGCTGTTATAGAAAAAGAAAATGGTCAAGTTGAAAAAAGTATTAAAGAAGTTGAGAGTACATTAGATTGGAATAAAATAAAACAAACAGCGACAGAACAGTTAGGAATGCAATCAAAAGAAGCAATACCATTAGATTTAGAAAAAATGGACCATGTGGAAACTCAAACAACATATATAAAAGAAGAAAAAACAAACCTATTTGAAAAAATAGTAGGTTTCATAATAAATAGATAAAAAACAGATAAAATTTTGAATTTTCAATATTTATATCTGTTTTTATTATATTAAACTTTAAGCTTTTTTATAATTTTAATTTCATTATACAAATTATTTAAAACATCGTTCTTTTTATTATAAGCATCTTTAAACTCTTGAAATAGAGTAGGAAAGTTATCAATAGACTCATCTGCTCTTAATAACATTTTTGCATATTGTTCATAATAAATAATATCATTTTCTTTAGTTGAAGAATTCATTTTATTAATTAAATCCTCAATTTTTTCAAACCTTTTCAATTCATCTTTTAAATGATTAACATAGTCATAAGTATAAGATATTTCGTATTCAATATCATCAATAACAACTTTAATCAACTTTTTTACAATCAATTTATTATTTTTTCCAGTCTTTGTAAATCCAGTTCCAGGAAGTGCATTAGAAGAAGGTTTTGTATTCTCAATTATAATATTAAGAGCATCAGAAATACCAACATGGGACTTATATTGTCTTTTATTAACAATAGCATCAAATTCATCTGCAACTCTAATAATTTGTGCTTCCAAAGGAATATCCTTTTTTAGTAATCCCTGAGGGTAACCAGTACCATCCAGAGCTTCATGATGGTAATATGCTCCAGCATAATAAGGTCTTAATTTTTTATCTTTTATACATAATTTATATCCAAGAGTAGTGTGAGATTTTATTTTTTCATATTCTTCAGTTGTCAATTTTGATGGCTTTTGAAGAATTTCAGAAGGAATAAAAAGTTTTCCAATATCATGTAAATAAGCACAAGTAACACAATACTCTGTAAATCTTGTAGAACAATGCAATTTTTTACATAAGTTACAAGTTATAGTAGCAACATTTTCACAGTGTTTTCGTGTAAAAACATCTAAAGAATCTAATAAATTCAGCTGATACTGTATTGCTTTGTCTAAATTATATGATTTTAAATATGTTTGGTCATAAAATTCAAAAACATCATTTGTTGGCATAATAAATCTCCTTAAATAATCTATATTTATAATAACACTAAAGTGAACAAAGTGCAACATATTTTTAAGAAGTGTCGAAACATGTCGATGAAAAAATGTTGACAAAATATGTAAAAAGATGGTAATATGTCAAATATAGTTTAATCTAAAATTTTAAATCAAGAAAAATTTTTTTCGAAAAAAATCCAAACAAAAAAACAAATTAAATATGGAGGTGGCAAGAGATGAATGTTTAAATCAGTAAAAACTAACATAAATGTAGTTAAATTGTTAACTGTAATAATAATATTTTTATTAATACAATATATAATGTACAAATATGCAAAATGGAATGTAGATAATAATCATATTAATAATAACATGATGTTAACTGAAACGAAAGAGGAAACGACATTAGCAAAAGATGTGGATATTTGGCAAATTGAAATAGAAAAAATAGAATTAAAAGCAGAAATATCAGAAGGAACAACAGAAGAAAAATTAAGTAAATATGTAGGACACTTTGAAGAAACACAAAAAGAAAATGGAAATATTGGATTAGCAGCACATAATAGAGGAGAAGTAAATTATTTTCAAGAACTAAAGAAATTACAAGAAGGAGATGAAATAAAATACCAATATAATAAATACCAAAACACATATGAAGTAATAAGAAACATTATAATCAAAGATACAGACTGGGAATATTTAGAGGAAACAGAAGAAAATCAATTAACACTAATAACATGTGTAGAAAATGAACCTGAGCTTAGGAGGTGTGTACAAGCAGTAGAAAAAGAAGTAGAGTAAATATTCTAAACAAAAATAAATTATATAATCAAAATTTTAGAGAAAAACTGTATAAAATCAATCAGAATGGAAAAAATTAGAATATAATATTTTCTAAGGAGTGATATAATGGAATCAAGCAAAATGAAGAACATGGTAATATTAAGAAATCTCCCATCAAATATGGTAGAGGAAGCAATAATAATTTTTAAAGAAAGCAAAAAAGTAAAACAAAAAGAATTTGTAGAAAAAGGGAGTAAAGCCAATTTTTCAGAAAGAGAATCAAAATCCAAGGAGTATATTTTGGATGAGGCAGAAATGATAATAAAAGATTATATCAATCAGATTGAAAGCAAAAAAAAGATAGTAAAAAATGTCAAAGACAAAAAAATGTTAAGATATTGTATAGTATCTACAACACTTTTAGTCATCAGTATAATAATAAATTTCATTTAATAAACATAAAGCACTTTAAAGATGCATAAGTATTAACAAATGCATTGATATAAAGTGCTTTTAATTGTGTATTAAGAGGCAATTTTTACTATACAATAATCTAGCCTTTAAGAAGGAGATGAGCTAATATGGAAAGAACAATGTCTGTAGAAGACAAAATAAGAAGAGCAGAAGAAATATACTATAAAAGAAGAGAACAGCAAATACCTATGAGAGATGTAATGAAGACTACAAAAGAAGGTAAAAAAGACATAAAACTTTTTAAGAAGATGATAAAACAAATAATAATTTGTATAGCAATATATGGTGGATTTTATACTATAATAAATAGTAATTACATATTTTCAGAAGATTTTACAAACAAAGCAAAAGAAATTTTATCACAAGATATAAATATTAAACAAATATATTCAGGAATATCAACTAAAGTAATGGAGATAATTAATAATATGAAAATAGAAGAAACAAATACAGAAGAGCCACAATTAACACCAGAAGAAATACAAAATAATGATGAAAATATTGGAGGAGCAGAGGCTGTATTAACAGAGGAAAATTTGAATACAGAAAACAACATACCAAATGAAGCGATAGAAGAAAATATACCAGAAAAAGTGGAGATTTCCCAAGAAGAGCAAGATGCAAATTATATAAAAAGTACAATCAAATTTATAAAGCCAGTCAATGGAGTAATAAGTTCAATGTATGGTGAAAGAAATCCAACAACACCTACAGTGCCAAAACAACATACAGGAACAGATATAGCAGCAGAAGTTGGAACAAAAATTGTATCTGCAACAGATGGAACAGTAATATTAAGTTCTACAAAAGGGGACTATGGAAACCATCTACAAATACAAACTAATGATGTCATTTTAGTATATGCTCATTGTAATAAATTATATGTAAAAGAAGGAGATACTATAACGCAAGGACAAGAAATAGCAGAAGTAGGTGCAACAGGAAATGTGACAGGTCCACATTTACACTTTGAAATAAGATATCAAAACAGATACATAAATCCACAGATGATATTAGAATTATAGAAGGGAAATATAATGAAATTTAGGATAGATGTTAAAATCTTAATTTTTTTTGTATTATTTTATTTTACAAATCAAATTGAGATTTACTTAACAATAATGTTTTTTTGTATTATACATGAAATTGGACACATTATAATGGGATTAGTTTTAAAAATGAAACCAGAGACAATAGAAATTATGCCATTTGGCTTGAAATCAACATTAAACATCAATTATAATGATTTAAATTGTAATATAAAAAATGGTAATTTAGTAGAACTAAAACAGATTTTTATAGCATTATCAGGTCCAATAATGAATTTAATATTAATAATACTTTATCTTTACATATCACCATTATATATAGAGAAATATAATGCAATATATTCCAATATCTTAATATTAGTCTTTAATTTATTGCCAATATATCCATTAGATGGAGGTAGAGTATTAAAATCAATTTTACATATACAATATGGAAGCAAAAAAGCTAAGGTTATAACAAATAAAGTTTCAAATATAATGATAGTATTAATAACAATTATTTGCAGTATAGGAGTATATTACTTTAAAAATATAGCAATATTTTTAATTTGTATATTTTTATGGAGTATTATAATAAAAGAAAATAGATATTATAAAACTAATATGAAAATGCATGAAATATTTGAGCAAAAAATACTTGAAAATAAATCTGAAAAGATATATAATAAAAATATAGAGTGAGTTAATCACCTAAATGTAGCAAGCTCTGAAAATAATTTTAGGAGATGACATTATGGACAGAATTGACAGAGTTATTGAGGTTTTTGCGAGTGAACTCGGCATCAGAAACTATGCAAAACAGAGTGTGGAAGCGGCTGACAAAACAGCCCAGTTAATCTTTCGGGCAAAACTGAAAGAAGACCTGGATACAAGAGAAAAGGAAATGCGTCTGGGAGATATCGTGGAATATGAACATCGTTTGGCGAAAAGAGTTGGCGCCAACGATAGACATATTAAGGTATGCGTAGAAAGCACCAACTCGGCTCTTATGAAGATATTCGACCAACTTCCAGCTCTTGATAGTGGACTTTCATATATCCTTCCAAACCCTTCTAAGATTTCTTTCAAACTGGAAGGGGAGGATGAAGAGACCGCTAAGTTTACCATTTATGGTATGAGCAGATGGGTTGAAAAGTGGGTGAACGTCTAACCTCAAAAAGCCATAGGTTTCGCTTTGTAGTACAAAGCGAAACCTAGTCCTTATAAAATGAGTAGTAGAGTTATTTAGGAGGTAAAATAAATGAACACAAAATATGTATTTGTAACAGGAGGAGTAGTATCAGGACTAGGGAAAGGAATCACAGCAGCATCATTAGGAAGGTTATTAAAAAATAGAGGATATAAAGTAACAATACAGAAATTTGACCCATACATAAATGTTGACCCTGGAACAATGAGTCCATATGAACATGGAGAAGTATTTGTAACAGATGATGGAGCGGAAACAGACTTAGACTTAGGACATTATGAAAGGTTTATAGATGAAAATTTAACTAAAAACTCTAGTATCACAATGGGGAAAGTTTATTCAAATGTCATTGAAAAAGAAAGAAGAGGAGACTACTTAGGTAAGACCGTTCAAGTTATACCACATATAACGAATGAAATAAAAGAAAAGATATATAGTTTTGAAGACACAGATATAGATATAGTAATCACAGAAGTGGGTGGGACAGTAGGAGATATAGAAGGATTATCAATAATAGAAGCAATAAGACAAGTTGGGTTAGAAAAGAACCCAGAAGATGTTGTATATATACATGTTACATTATTGCCATATATATTTGGTTCAAATGAAATAAAATCAAAGCCAACACAACATTCAGTAAAAGAAATACAAAGTTTAGGAATAAAACCAAACATATTAGTATGTAGAACAGAACAAGACATACCAGAAACAATAAGAGAGAAATTATCTCTATTTTGCAATGTAAGAAAAACAAGTGTAATACAAAATAAAACAGTGGACAACTTATATGCTGTACCGTTAATGCTTGAAGAAGAAGGACTAGCTAGAGAGGTATGTAATCACTTAAAACTAGATAAATTTGTTCCAGACAATAGTGAATGGGAAAAAATGATAAATAATATAAGAGGAATAAAACAAGAGGAAGAAGTAACTGTTGCAATAGTAGGAAAATACATAAAACTAGAAGACTCATATTTATCAGTTATAGAAAGTCTGCATCATGCAGGATTTGCGAATAAAGTAAATGTAAAAGTAAAGCTTATTGACTCAGAAACAATAAATTCACAAACTGTTGATAAAGAACTATCAGATATACAAGGAATAATAATTCCAGGAGGATTTGGTAATAGGGGAACAGAAGGAAAAATAGAAACAATAAGATATGCAAGAGAGAATAAAATTCCTTTCTTAGGAATATGTTTAGGAATGCAGATGGCAGTTATAGAATTTGCAAGAAATGTATTAGGAATCAAAGATGCTGATTCAGCAGAATTTAATAATGAAACTAAAAGCCAATTAATACACATAATGGAAGAGCAAATAGGAGTAGATAACAAAGGTGGAACAATGAGATTAGGTTCATATCCATGTTTACTTAAAGAAGGTAGTATAGCACAAAAATTATATGGAACAAACAAGATAGAAGAAAGGCATAGACATAGATTTGAATACAATAATGAATATAAAGAAAGATTAGAAAAAGCAGGCTTAATTTGTTCAGGTACATCACCAAATGGTAAGTTAGTAGAAATAGTTGAATATAAAGAACATCCATATTTCATAGCAGGTCAATTCCACCCAGAACTGAAGTCAAGACCAAATAGACCAGCACCATTATTTGTAGGATTAGTAAAAGCTGCAAAAGAAATAAAATAATTATAGAAACTCTAAGTAAATTTAATAGTTACTTGGAGTTTTATCTGTTTATAAGCTTCTGGCTAAGCATAACAGCATGGATTGTCACACTAATAGAACTTATTATATTGAACAGTAATTTTTTTGGAAAAAAGTCGAACCAAAAGCAAAAGATGTATTGACAAGAATAGCGAATTAAAATATAATGCAAACAGCATATGATTTGCTTTTGCCCATAGAGCAACAATAGGAAATAAAAAGTAGAAATGAATAAAAAAGTGAAAAGAAGAGAAACATAAGAAGAAAGAAAGGGATGAGATATACAAATGTATGAATTTAAGTATGTGAAAGAAAAGAAGGAAAAAGTAGTAGAAAAGAGAGGAATAACGCTAATAGCGTTGGTCGTAACTATTATAGTGTTATTGATATTGGCAGGAACGAGTATAGCAATGTTAACAGGAGAAAATGGAATAATAAGTCAAGCACAAAATGCAAAAAGTAATTCAGCAAAAGCAGAATTTGAGGAAAAAGTAAAGTTAGCAGTAACAGCGTCAAGAACAAATGAAGATGGAACAAGAATAGATTTAAGTAAACTAGATGGCGAATTAAAAAATAATGCAAAAATCCCAGCAGAAAATATTGATAAAAGTGGAGATAATGAAGGGTTACCATGGATAGTGACAGAAAAAGATTATATGTATCTAATAACAGAAGATGGAAGAGTA
>JAAVXM010000027.1 GCA_022790575.1 Clostridia bacterium
TTATATACCACTTTCCCTTTTTGTCTTTCATCTTTTAACATCTTTGATTTTTCCTTTAATTCTTTTAATTTTGATATTTCTATTTCTTTAATTTTCATTTCTTCTTTTGCTCCATTTCAAAGATATTATATCGTAATTTTAACATATTGAACAGTACTTTTAGTTTATTTTTATATTATTTTCAGGCTTGCAAAATTTTTTTCATGTCTTTATCCTGCAATATAATAATATATGAATTTAACTAGGAGAAACTTATTGTAATTTTTAAATTAATGTGATATAGTAGCAATAACAAAGATAAATTTGGGGGAAAGAAAAGATTAGAGATGAAGGGAAAAATAATTGAAAATAGAGCCAATATATATAAGATAAAAACATTAGACAAAATATATCAGGCATATGCAAGAGGAAAGCTAAAGAAAGGTGAAATAACACCAGTTGTAGGAGACGATGTAGAGATTGAAATAACAGATGAGGAAAAAGATTTAGCAATAATAGAAAAAATCGGAAACAGAAAGAATTATATAAAAAGGCCCAAAATATCTAATATTAATCAGATAATATTAATTATATCAACCAAAAATCCTAAACCAGATTTATTAATGTTAGATAAACAGTTATCATACATAGAAAAATTAGAGATAGAGCCAATAATAGTAATAAATAAAATAGATTTAGGAAATGAATATAAAACAATTCAAGAATTATACAGCCAAATAGGGTATAAAACAATTGTAACAAGTGTTAAACAGCAAATAGGGATAGAAGAATTAAAACAAGAATTAACAGATAGAACAAGTGTATTTTCAGGAAACTCAGGTGTAGGAAAATCAAGTATATTAAATGCAATTTTTGGAACAAGTAAAACACAAGAGGGAGAAATCAGTCAAAAGAACAAAAAAGGAAAAAACACAACAACAGACACAATATTATATGAATTGGGAAAAAATACATATATAGCAGATACACCAGGATTTTCAAGTTTTGAAATAGCAGAAGGAGAGATTGAGTCTAAAGAGTTAGATAAATACTTTAGAGAATTTAGACAAGAGATTCCAAAATGTGAATATATAGGATGTACACATATAAAAGAGCAAAACTGTGGAGTCAAGCAGGCAATAGAAGAAAACAAAATATCACAAGAAAGATATAATAGATTCATCAAAATTTATGAAGAATTAAAAGACAAGGAGGCACATAAATGGTAGAGATATCAACATCGATTTTATCATTAGAAAAAGGTAGAGAAGCAGAAATATTTCTTGCATTAGAAAAATCAAAAACAGACTATTTTCATATAGATGTAATGGATGGAAAATTTGTAGAAAAAGATACATATCAAAAAATGTTAGAAAATGTTGGTTATATAAGAAGGATATCAAATTTACCTATTGATGTACACTTAATGGTCGAAAATGTAAAAAAGTCAATAGAAGAATTTTCTATATTCAATCCCAATATAATTACATTTCATTTAGAAACATGCAAAAATAAGGAAGAAGTTATGGAGACTATACAGCTAATAAAAGAACAAGGGTCAAGAGTAGGAATAGCAATAAAGCCAAATACAGATATAGAAGAGATATATGAGTATTTGCCATTTGTACATATGTGTTTAATAATGACAGTAGAGCCAGGAAAAGGAGGTCAAACATTAATAACAGATATGCTAGAAAAGATAGATACTCTAAATAAATATATAAAAAAATCAAATTTGGAAATAGATATAGAAGTAGATGGAGGAATTAATCTAAAAACAGCTTCAAGGGTAAAAGAAGCAGGGGCAAATATACTTGTGGCAGGAACAGCAATTTTAGCAGCAACTGATTATAGAGTAATAATAGAAGAACTAAAAATGTAGAAGAATCAATAAAAAGATAATAAAAATAGGAGGAAAATATATATGTTAAATTTAAAATTAAACTTAAAACATTCAGGAGTAGACCAAAAGGCTATAATGCAATATAAGGAGCAAGTAGAACAAATACATCAAGAATTACACAAAAGAGCAAATGATGAAGAGGACTTTGTGGGATGGCTAGAATTACCAACAAAATATGATAAAGTTGAATTTAAAAGAATAAAAGAATGTGCAAAAAAGATACAAGAAGATTCAGAAGTATTAATAGTAATAGGAATTGGCGGTTCATATTTAGGGGCTAGAGCTGTTATAGAAAGTTTAACAAGTACATTTGATAATATGTTATCAGAAGAAAAAAGAAAACATCCACAAATATTATATGTTGGGAATAATTTAAGCCCAAATTACATAAATGATTTAATAGAATTTTTAGGAACAAAAGATTTTTCTGTTAATGTTATATCAAAGTCTGGTACAACTACAGAGCCTGCAATAGCATTTAGAATATTTAGAGAAATGTTAGAAAATAGATATGGAATTGATGAAGCAAGAAGTAGAATATATGTGACAACAGATAAAGAAAGAGGAGCATTAAAAACATTAGCAAATTCAGAAGGGTATGAAACATTTGTAATACCAGATAATGTTGGAGGAAGATATTCAGTACTAACTGCTGTAGGCTTACTTCCAATTGCAGTTGCAGGAATAGATATAGACAAATTAATGGAAGGTGCAAGAGCAGCACAAGAGAAATATGAAGATTCAGACTTAAAATATAATGCATGCTATCAATATGCAATAGTTAGAAATATTTTATACAAACTATATAAAAATACAGAGATATTAGTAAATTATGAACCTAAAATGCATTATTTCACAGAATGGTGGAAGCAATTATTTGGAGAAAGTGAAGGAAAAGACCAATTAGGAATTTTTCCTGCAGGAGTAGATTTTACTACAGATTTACATTCAATGGGGCAATATATTCAAGAAGGAAGAAGAAATCTGTTTGAAACTGTAATAAAAATTGAGGAATCTCAATCTGATATAGAGATTAAAGAAGAAGAAGATAATCTTGATGGCTTAAATTACTTAGCAGGTAAAAAGTTAGACTATGTAAATAAGATGGCAATGGAAGGAACAATTGCAGCGCATGTATCAGGAGATGTGCCAAATATTATTATAGAATTACCAAACTTATCAGAAACAACAATTGGTCACTTAATATATTTTTATGAAAAATCATGTGCGATGTCTGGAATGATATTAGGAGTAAATCCATTTAATCAACCAGGTGTAGAAGAATATAAGAAAAATATGTTCAAATTACTAGAAAAGCCAGGATATTAAAATTTTGAGGAATTACTTTTAAATAAAAGCCGGTTCTTAATTGCTTAAGCAAATAAGAACCAGTATAAAACGTTAGAATAAGAAGGAGAATACAATGGTACTAGAACAAGAATATACTGTAAAATTATCAGAAATAGGAAAAAGAAATAAAGTGACAAATAAATCAATTTTAGGATATTTAGAAGATATAGGTGGAATACATTCAAATATGGCAAAATTAGGAGTACATGATAGAGATGCAAATAACTTAGGGTGGATTCTACTAGAATGGAAATTAGAAGTCATAAAAAGACCAAATTGTCATGAAAAAGTAAAAGTAAAGACATGGTCAAAGCCTGCAAGAAGGTGCTATGCATATAGAGATTTTGAGATTTATGATATGGATGGGAATATTATTGCAAAAGCTATATCAAAATGGGTACTTATGGATATAGCAAAAAGGAAAATTCTAAAAATTGAAGGAGAGATTTCAGAAAGATATGAACCTGAATTAAATAAAACAGTTTTTGATAATGAAGAATTTGAAAAAATAGAAGAGCCAGAAAGCTTTGAAATAGAAACAGAGTATAAAGTGAAAAGGGCAGATATAGATGTAAACAATCATATGCATAATTTAAATTATATTGATGTTGCTATTGAAGCTCTACCTGAGGAAATTTATAAAAATCAGCTTTTTGATAATATTAGGATTTCATATAAAAAAGAAATAAAACTAGGTGAAATAATTAAATCCCAATATGCCAAAGTAAATGATAAACATATTATTACGATAAAAAGTAAAGATGGAGAGAAACTACATTCTATAATAGAATTATATTAGAAAATATAATATAAGCTTGAAATATATGGTGTTCATCATGCTTCATAATAATTTTACGAAGCTTCATTTGTTCCATATATTTCAAGTTCTTATAATTTAAGTTATTCTTCTTTGAATTTTTTTAATATAGTTAGTAATTTATAGCCACTAAATGTAAAATCAATAACTTCACTAATAAAAATAGAAATTATGTAACCATTAAAACCTAAAATAGGAACTAAAAAATAAATAAAAGCAATACTAACAATGCAATCAAAAATATTAATAGCCATAACATCAACTTGATAATCTAACCCTTTTAAAATACTATCAATAACAATATCTAAATACATGATAATAATTAAAGGAGAAAGAATACGCAAATATTTTGCAATTTCTAATTTATTATAAATAATTAAACTTAATTTATCTGCGAAAATCATAATAAAAAGAGTAACTAAAATAGAAAAAACAAGAGTGCCAACCAGAATAATAGTAGATATACTAGTTATCTTTTTATATTTTTTCTCAACAAGATACCTTGAATATTCAGGAACGAGTAAACTACTAAAGCTTGTAACCAAAATAACAGGAAACATAATAATAGGCATAGCCATTCCATTAACAATTCCATAGGATATTAAAGAATTAGATGAGTTCATTCCACTTTTTTGCAAACTAGAAGGTATAATTAATTGCTTAACAGTAGACAATCCAGAGCGTAAATATGAAGTTAAAGCAACAGGAATAGCTATACGCAAAATGCGTTTATTATAGGAATCTAAATCTTTATAACGAGAACCTAAGAGAGACCTTCGTTTATCAATTTTATATAAAATATATAAATATATAAAAGATAGGATTTCCGAAATTACATCAGCTAATACTAATGCGTAACATGCATAATTAATACCATCAGGCATAAAAGACTTAAGTAATATTGCAGTACAAGCAATTTTTATAAATTCTTCAAAAAACTTTGCAAAAGCATTTTTATATACACGTCTAACGCCAGTAAAATACCCATTTATAGCAGAAGACATTGAAATAAAAGGTAAAGCAATACAAATAAGATAAATTACTTTTTTACTAATCTTATTGTGCAAACAATTAATAGTAATAAAGTCAGCTAATAAAAAGAAAATGATACTTGCACAAACTCCAAAAATAATACTAAAAAATATACATCTTTGAGCGGCTTTTTTAGCACCTATTTCATTATTGCAAGCAAGTTCTTCAGAAACAACCCTAGTTGTAGAAATATTTATACCAGCAGAAGCTAAAGTAATTCCAAAAGCATATACAGATAGGACAAGGGAAAATACTCCAATAGCTTCTTCTCCAATTGTTCTTGAAATATATATATTGAAGAACATACCTATTATTTGTAAAATGACTGAACTAAATAATAAAATTAAAGTATTAAATACAAATATTTTTAATGTTTTCAAAAAAATCACCTTTCATTAAATACTGTTTAATAATATTTTGAAAACTGTAAAATATGCATAGAACAATAGTGATATGATTGAAAAATTTTAAACTTTTAACATATTTTAATACAACAATGAAAAGAGCTATGCTTTATAATAAAACATAGCTTTTACATAGTAATAAATTATTTATTTGTTTGAATAATCTCTTTCTGTGGTTTATAAGTATCTGTAGATAATAAATCTTTTGAAATCATTTTTCCATTTTGATAAAGAACTCTATATGTAGAACATTTATAACCCTCTTTACCAGTCTGCTTAATAACTTGTGTACCTTTAGGAATTGAACTAGAATGTTCATATACTGTTTCAAAGTTTTCCTTTTGAGTTGTTTCAACAATTATATCAGTAGAATATTCATTCTCTTCTTTTACACCACAAATTGAGATTGTAATAACTCCAGAATTAATTGTAGCAACAATTTTTATTGGGTAAGACCTAGAGTTTTTAAATTTAAAATCTATACTTCCATATGCAACTGTAGCATCACACCCAATTGGTACATAATTAACTGTCATACTATGATTTTTTCTTTCTACAATTTCTAAGTTTGCCATAAGAACTGTGTTATATAAATTTGATGAAATTTGACAAATTCCGCCACCTAAACCATAGTCCATCTCACCATCAACATATATAATTGCTTCTTTAAATCCACTTTTAACAGAACGTTCACCAACTACTTTATTAAAAGAAAAGATTTCACCAGGTGCTAAAACAGTACCATTTATTTTATTAACCGCAATTTCTAAATTAGTAGCTCTATTAGTATTTGTTGAATCATATTTTGTTGTAGAAGATGTAATTGTATTGGCAAAAATATCTTCCCCTAAATCTGCAACTGTAATTTCAGCAGGAGTGAAAGATAAAGGAATGGCAATTTCATTTTCTTTAGAAGAATTTACAAGATTTTGAGCTTCTTCAACAGAAATTGCAAAATCAACTCCTTGTTTTTCAACAGAGATTGAATATGGTTCTTTTTTTATAGAAGCATTTTGAGGCTCTGTATAAATATCATCATGGATTTTTGCCAAATCAGGTAAAGTTGGTTTTGTGTTACTTATTGGAAGCTCTATAAAAGAGTTTTCTTTGTCTATAGAAGAAATTATAATTTC
The DNA here is from genome assembly GCA_022790575.1 of Clostridia bacterium. GTDB lineage: Bacteria > Bacillota > Clostridia > TANB77 > CAG-508 > CAG-269. Next base: position 6,619 of record JAAVXM010000027.1, read on the forward strand.
TTTAGTTGCTTGTTTGTCTAATTTATTTCCTTCTGTTCCTTTTGTTATAATAAGTTCATTGTTAGAAATATAATATGTGGGTTCGACAACTAAGTCTGGCAATTCTAAACTCATATTTTCTACAATATTATCTAATTTTTCACTATTATAAATAATAGGTGCTTTAATATCTGTCTTTTTAAAGAATGATGATAATATTTTTAAATTGTTTGTAACAATATTTCCTGTTCTTCCAAGTCCATATGCTTCTTCAATTGCAGAAGATAAATCATATGAAAAGTCGATTTCTGCAGGAAGTATAGATGCTTCATACCCATCAAATTTTATAGAAATTTCTTTTTCTAATTTTTCTTTTGTAACTTTTTCTAGTTTATTTTTTGCATCTTCTGTTGAAAGAGTAGAAACAGGAATGCCATTTATATATACATTATTTATTATATTTGAGTTTCCCATATTAAGTAATGAGAAAAATGTAGCTAAAAATACAAAACCAATTATTAATGTGATTTTAGCCAAAATAGTCCAGTTAAATCTTTTTTCTCTTCTTCTGTTACTACGACTTCTTGTACGCCTTTTATCCATTGTAAACTCCTTTCAAAATACGACATAATATTCTAAAAATATTATATATTCAAATAGAGTAAAAGTCAATGGAACAATAAGGAGAAAATTATTATCGTAATAAGTTGAACCAGTTATAGAAAATACGTTTTGTAACATTAAGTAAACCGATTTTATTTATAGATTTTTCTGCTACAATATTTACTTTTGAAAGTTCATTCCCATTTAAAGAATAAGTTATAGTTCCTAATAATTGCCCTTGTGAAATAGGTGCTTGTATAGATTCTTTTAGATTTATATCATATGTTATCCCAGCTTCTTCTCCTTTTTTAATAAGGAAAGAAGGAGATGTCTCATATATTGCGTTAACATTTGATTCTAAACCCTTAGTTACAGAGATGGATTTTACTGTTTCGCCCTGATTTCCTAAAGAACTATAAGAATAGTTGTTAAATCCATAATCAAGTAATGCAGAAGCGGTTTTAAATCTAATATTAGAAGAAGGTGCTTTCATCACAACAGCAATTAAAGACAGACCATCTCTAGTAGCAGAGGCAGATAAATTATATAAGGCAAGAGATGTAGAGCCAGTCTTTAGACCAGTAGCTCCAGAATAATTACGAATCAATTTATTAGTATTTGAAAGTGCAGATTTACCATCTCGTAAAGAATCAGTCCATATTTTTGTATAATTCGTAACTGAAGGATGATTTACTAATAGTTCTTTTGACATTAAAGAAATGTCATAACTAGAAGTTAAGTGTTCATCTTCATCAAGACCATGGCAATTTTTAAATGTAGTATCATTCATACCAAGTTCTTTAGCTCTTACATTCATCATTTGTACAAAGCCTTCTTCAGTACCACCAAGGTATTCTGCCATTGCTACAACACAATCATTTGCTGATACAACACATATAGCTTTTAACATATCATTAACAGTTAAAGTTTCTTTAGGGTCAAGCCATATTTGTGAGCCACCCATACTAGCAGCATTTTCGCTACAAGGTATTTGAGTATCAAGAGTTATTTTACCAGAATCTAAAGCTTCCATTATAAGAAGTACACTCATAATTTTAGTAACACTAGCTGGATGTAATTTTTCATGAATATTGTAACCATATAATATTTGACCACTATTTTGTTCTATTAAAATAGCTGAACCAGCTTCAAGATTTAAAAAATTATTATCTATAACTTTTTCTGTATCTGCTAAAGGAGCAGAAGTTTCTATTGATGGGTTTGACACAGTCCATGAATAATTATTTGAAAAACCTAAAACTGATATTGTCATCGTTAGACATAAAATTATTGATAATACTATTATTAAAACTATTTTTGATTTTTGCATTAAGACCTCCATTCGAGCAATGCTCTATAAAAATTGATTATTGTTATAAGTCTATGCAAAAAGGGTTTAAAATATTAAAAAAAATAGTTAATAATCTGCCTTTTAATTATTTTACAACTATTAAGTAGATTAGTAACAGAACTTTTAATTATTGACTTTTTCTATTAGTAATGATATTATACTGTCGAAATACAAAGATAAAAAGGATAATTAGTAATTATGGAAAAGATAAAAAGTCTACTAAAGAAAATTTTAACAAAAGAAGTTATTTTATATATTATATTTGGAGTAATTACAACATTAGTAAATTTAGGGATATTTTATATAATGTTCTCAATATTAAATCTAAACAAAAATTTATCAAACATTATAGCCATTATGACTGCAATTATTGTTGCATATTTTACTAATAAAGATATGGTATTTCATTCTAAGGCAATAACATTAAAAGAGCGAATGACAGAATTTTTAAAATTTATTGCAGGAAGGGCTTTTACTATTATTGTAGAAATGGGAGGGTGTTGGTTATTATTTCAAACTACAATACCTGAGATGATTACAAAATTATTTGTTACAGTAATTGTAATAGTCTTGAACTTTTTCATAAGCAAGTTCTTTGCCTTTAAAAATAAATAATACCAAAATAGAGGAGGATATAAAATTACATGAATGAATTTATAAATAAGCTAAATATAAAAAAGGAAATAGAGAAGGACAAGATAAATTTAATAGTAAGAATACTATTGGCAATAGTATTTGCTACAACGATAATGTTTGATAGTATGATACATTTTGATGGTAATATAGCAAATAAATTAAGTGATACATATATAAAAAGTATTGAATTATCAAATATTATAACTTTTTTTGTTACAATGATAATTACATATTTAGTATTATGTGTAATTGAAATTATATCAGACAAAATTGCAAATAAAGAAAAAGAAGTAAAAGAGAGGAAAAGTGGTTTAAAAGTTTCTATAATAACAGCTATAGTTATTATTATATTATGGTTGCCATACATATTATCATTTTTCCCAGGTGGTGTATTTGCAGATTCTATTCCATCAATTAGTGAAGCATTGGGATATGCACCATTACATAATCGTAACCCAATATTGCACACATTAATATTAAAACTATTTTTTGATATAGCAAGACTTTTTAGTAACAATGTAATACCACTTGGAATATCACTATATACAATAGCACAGGTTGTTTCAATGGTAGGAATAGGAACATATTTTGTATATTGGTTATATAAGAAAAATGTATCATTTAAATATATAATATTTTCAGTTTTATTTTTTGGAGTATTCCATCTTATACCACTATATGCAATATCATTGTGGAAAGACACTGTGTTCTGTATGGCGATGTTTTTATATATTTTATTTATAGCTGATACAATTTATTATGATGGAAGAAATTTAGAAACAGTAAGAGGAATTATCAAAGGTGTAATATTATCACTTTTAGTAATGTTTTTAAGAAATAATGGAATATATATTGTAACATTAGTTACACTTATATTATTAATTATGTATAGAAAAAGAATATTTAATGTTATAAAACCATTTGGTATTACCATAATTATAACTATTGCTATAACATATATTATACAAGGTCCAGTATATAATAAACTTAATATGAATACACAATTTGTAGAAAGTGTAGGAATATTAGTTCAACAAATATGCTATATAGTAAGTACAGATGGGAATATAAATGAAGAACAAAAAGAATTTATAAATGAAATGTGTCCAATTGATGTAATAAAACAAGAATATAGACCATGTTTAGTCGATTTTATTAAATGGAATGAAGGATTTAATAATGATTTTATTTCAGAAAATAAAGGACAATTTCTAAAAGTATGGTTTCAGTTATGTATTCAAAATCCAGGTAAAAGTGTAAAAGCATATTTATTAAATACAATGGGATTTTGGGATGTTAATAAAGCAAATAGAGGAGGGTATATTAACCCTAGAATGTGGCCAACAATAGAAAATGATAGTAATTATAAGCAAAATGATTATATACAAATGTTAACAGGTAAATCTATAAGAGATAAACTAGATTCAAAATCACCAATTAGTTCTGCAGTATTTTTCTTTATAATATTAACATGTGCACAACTAACTATTTATAAAAAAAGATATAAGAATTTACTTATATTAGTTCCATTTTTTGCTACTTGGATAACAATTATGATTGCAGTGCCTATTGCATTTACTTTAAGATATGTGTATATTTTAGTTTTAGGATTACCAATTGCAATAATAACACCATTTATTAAGCAAAAAGCAGATAAAGAAATATAATATAAAAAAGAACAAATGAATTTGTTCTTTTTTGTTATTGAGTGAATAATAATATCATGTGCTATGTGTGTGGTGAAAGCTTACAGCGTTGAAAAAATAACACCCAGTGATATATTTGAATTGAGTATATGGCATTTTTACAGAAAAATGTAAAAAGATATTGAAAGGGGTAATAATTTAATATATAATAAAAAACGACAGGATAATTTTAAGGAAAACGGAGGAAAAAGTATGAAAAGAACATCAGGAATAACAATGATATCATTAGTAATAGGGATAGTAATACTAATTATAATATCAGGAATGCTTATATATAATTCTAAAAGTGGAATTCAAATAAGAAATTATAAATGGATGCAAAATGATATAGAAGTATTGGGAAACGAAATAGATGCATTTTATATAAAATATGGAGCATTACCAATATTACATAAATATACAAATATAAAATTTGAACCACAACCTAATGATAGTCAAGAATATTATATTATAGATTTAGCAGCATTAGATGGATTTACATTAAATTATGGTAAAGATTATGAAAAATCAGATAGTGAAAATTTAGGTGACAATGATGATGATATATACATAATAGATAAGCAAAGCCATCATATTTATTATGCTAAAGGTATAGAAATGGATGGAATTGTTTATTACACAAATACAACAGACAATGAAGTTAGTTATGTAGATGTTTATCCAAGTAATATAGAAATAAGATTTCAGCCAGATGGTGGCGAATTAGATTTAATAGAAGAAAGCATAGATATAGATACAGTAGCAATAATAGAGGAATTTAGTGAAAATATTAGCACTATAAAATATGCTTGGAGCCAAGATAACACTACTATGCCAACAGAGCTAACAGATATAGCAAATATTAAAGCAGAAAATGAAATTATAAAGCCAGCAATAACGGAAGAAGGAACATGGTATTTATATGTAGAAGTAATAAACAGAAAAGGAAAAGTAGTAACTAAATGGAGTGAGGCGTTTTCTATAAAAGAAAGTAACTATCTTGTTGCAGAAACAGGAGATACTACTAAGACTCTAGCCCAAGCTGTGGCAAAGGCGAATACAAATAACAATATTAAGGTTTTAAGAAGTAATTTTGATAATTCTGATGTTTCTATAAATAAAAGCCTTACAATTAATACTAATGAAAAAACAGTAACAAGAAATAAAGCTATTAATATTAATAATAATAGTTTGGTAAATATAGATGGTAATGGAAATATTAATGGAAATATTAATGAAACTACGACAGAAGTTATAGCAAATAATGGAGAGTTAACAATATTGAATGTAAATATAAATGCTGTTTCAAAGAACGGAGACTTAGGAGATGGAGTAGCTAATTATGGAACAGCCCGAATAGAAGGGGGAACAATAAGTTCAGAAAGTGGTAATGCAATATATAATCTATCAGGAGGACGAGTAATAATAAGTGGAGGTCTGATTGTAGGAAGTGCTGCTAATCAATCAACCTTATATAATAAAGAACAAGGAATAGTAGAAATGATAGGAGGAGAGATAAAAGCAGAAAGTAGTACTGCAATAAAGAATCAAGCAGGAGGACAAGTAACAATAAGTGGAGAAAATACAAAGGTAAATTCAAATATGGGTTTTGGAGTATATAATAATGGAATAGTGCAAATAGAGGGAGGAACAATAAGTTCAGAGAGTAGTAATGCAATATCTAATCAAGCAGGAGCACAAATGGCAATATGTGGAACAGCAAAAATAAATTCAAATACAAATCCTAGTTTAGCTAATTATGGAACAACGCAAATAGAAGGAGGAACAATAAGCTCAGAGAGCAGTAATGCAATAGTTAACCTAACAGGAGCGCAAATAACAATAAATGGAGGACAGATAACATCAAATGCTAGTAGTAAACCTACTTTATACAATTATGAACAAGGAATAGTAAGGCTAACAGGAGGAGAAATAAAAGCAAAAAGTAGTAATGCGATATATAATAAAGCAGAA
>JAAVXM010000003.1 GCA_022790575.1 Clostridia bacterium
ACTCTAAAATTAAAGTAGCCTTTCTATGTAGTCTTTTAATTGAGATAAAGGGTATTTATACCTTAAATCTCCCACATAAAAGTAATCGTGTTCATTAAAGAATAAAAATAATTTATCTTTAATGATTACTCTATGTGGTTCTACATACGCTAAGTTTGTATGTTCTATAATTCTTAAACAACCTTCAAATACCCTTATGTGTTCAAGTTTTATAGAGTTCAAACTACAAGCCCATTCAATTTTAGAGAGCAATTCTCTTTTTATCTTGTTTTTCTTCTTAACGATACTAATCATACCACACCATCCTTCCTTTTTCAAGATAAAGGCGACAAAAAAATCAACCTTTACAGTTGATTTTTCAATACTTTCGTCTGGTGCGACGATTTTACTTAATGGAGCAGGTAGAGGGAATCGAACCCTCGCCATCAGGTCGGAAGCATGACATTCTACCACTAAACTATACCTGCAAAAAAGTGCGAAACCACACAAAAAAATTATACAACAAAAGCAAGATAAAATCAATAGAAAAGAGAGAGGATTAATTATAAAGCATAATATTGTAAAAGCAATCTAAATAATAGAAAAACTCATTCCATTAAGATAATCGAGATGGCCATTATTACCATTAAAGCAAAAAATCAGTTTAAAAGAATGTAATTGTTGGTAATTAAAACCAAACTGTTTATTTATAGAATTCACACCATATTTACCATCACCTATAATAGGACAGCCAATATGAGCCAAATGAGCTCTAATTTGATGAGTTCTACCAGTCTCCAATTCAACTTCCAATAAAGCAGAATTATTATCATACACTTCTAAAACAGAATAAGAAGTAACAATTTTTTGATATCCCTTTTTAAAAGTATCAGAAACATATACAATAGACTTTTTATTATCCTTAAACAGAAAAGCTTCAAGTCGAGCCTTTTTAACTTTAGGAACATTATAAACCAAAGCCAAATAGAATTTTTTAATTTCATGATTTTTAAACTTATCAAGCAAAATATTTAGAGATGCTTCATTTTTAGCAAACAAAATTAAACCAGTAGTATTTCTATCTAATCTATGGCAAGGCATAGGCAGGAAATCGCAATCAGAATACTTAATATGGACTAAGTTAGTCAAACTATTTTGGCCAGTAACCTCGATATTAGCACTTTTATTAATAACAAGGATATTATCATCTTCATAAATAATATCTAAGCAGTCAAAATTAAGCAACAATTCATCACTTATATATATAATAATTTCGCTACCAGAAAAAAGTAAACAATCTTTATTAACACGTTTTCCATCAATTTTTATATCTTTTTGTCTTAAAGCCTTATTAAAAGTATTATAAGACAGGTTTGGATAAGTATCTAATACAAACTTTGACAGTTTTTTTGAATCATAATTATTAGGTACAACTAATTTTTTCATATATTTAACCACTTTCTTAATTTTATATAAACAATATAGCATATTTTGCATATATATTCAATAGATTATATAGGTTAATGTTATGAAATATTGTATGCTAAAAACAAAAAAATGAGAAAATGTAAGAAAATGTGAATAAAAGTGCCAAAAAATGAGCAATATATTAGTAAACGAATGAAAAAGAACAGGAAAAAAAGACCAAAAACAGTTTGAAAGGGGATATAAAGTGTACAAAACTTGCAAAATAAGGAAAAATCTGTTATAATAGAGAATGGTCGCAAGAAAAGGAGAGTGTATATTATTTTAAAAAAGAGAATAAAATACTATACTAAAGAAACTTGTAAACTTTTTAGCATAATGGCAATAGCATTAGGTTTAATAATAGCGATTATTTTAATTAAATATAAACCAACTTATAAAGTAACCTTAGCAGGAAAGGAAATTGGTTACATTAAAAGTGAAGTTGAATTAGAAGATAGAATACAAAAAGAAATAATACAACAAGAAGGAAAAAATATTGAATTCACTTCATTAAATGAAATGCCAAGTTATGAATTAAAATTAGTTAGTAGAGAACAAGAAACAGATGAAGATAAAATAATGTTAGCCTTAAAAGAAAATACAAAAGTAACATACAAATATTATTCAGTAATATTAAATGAAGAGACCATTGGGCATGTAGACAATATAGAAGAAGCAGAACAAGCTGTCCAAAAAATAAAAGAAGAAAATGCAGACAAAACAATTCCATTAGATTTAAGAATAGCAGAAAACTTCACAGAGAACATGGAAGAAATAGGAATAGAAACAGTAACAGTAGCGCAAGCACAAGTAGAAGAAAGAGTTACAGCATTAGTAGAAGAAGATGAAAAAGAAAAAGAAAATGAAAGCAAAAAAGTTAATGGAATATTATTAGCCAACTTACCAGTAAATGGAACAATAACATCAAGATATGGAGCAATAAGTAATAGAAGGTCTGGAGCGCATACAGGAACAGACATAGCATGTGCAAAAGGAACTCCAATAAAAGCAGTAGCAAAAGGGAAAGTAACATTTTCAGGTAGAAGTGGTTCATATGGTAATTTAATAAAAATAGACCATGGAAATGGGGTAGAAACTTGGTATGCACATTGTAGTAAACTATACAAAAAAGTTGGAAACGAAGTGCAAGCAGGGGATACTATTGCAGCAGTGGGGTCAACAGGTAATTCAACAGGAAACCATTTACACTTGGAAATAAGAGTAAAAGGAAAGGCAATAAACCCACAAAAATATTTATATAAATAGAAATAAACATTAAAAACAGTATAGTTTGAATACTATACTGTTTTATAGTTATCTTGTAAAAATATACATATCAATTAGAAATATTTTATAATAAAATACTATTCTACTGTTACCGACTTAGCTAAATTTCTAGGTTTATCAACATCTAATCCCTTTTCATTTGAAATATAATAAGCAAGTAATTGTAAAGGAATAATAGACACGATAGGTGAAAGTAGAGTACAAGTCTTAGGTACAGAAATTACTTGATTAAAATCAATATTATTTAAAGATTGATTTGTAATAATACAAGTTTTTGCACCTCTGGTAACAACTTCTTGAATATTACTTATAGTCTTCTCAACCAAGCTTTCATCAGTAATAATACCAACCACAGTAACATTATCTTCAATCAAAGCAATAGGACCATGCTTTAATTCACCAGCAGCATAAGCATCTGAATGTATATACGAAATTTCTTTTAATTTTAAAGAACCTTCTAAAGCTGTAGTATAATCAATACCTCTACCTAAGAAAAATATATCTTTTTCATGACAAATTTCTTTAGAATATTTTTCTACCAAATTAGTGCATTGTAATGTCTCTTCAACTTTTTGAGGAAGTGCTAGTATTTCTTCTTTTAGTTTCATTGTTTCTAAAGAAGATATACTTTCTAGTATTTCTGCAAAATATAGAGCCAATATATTTAGTAAAATAACCTGTGATGTATATGCTTTTGTTGAAGCAACAGCGATTTCAGCTCCAGCATGAGTATAAATAGAATAATCTGCCTCTCTTGTAATAGAACTTTCTATAACATTAGAGATAGCTAATGTTGTAGCTCCTTTAGATTTAGATAATTTTAATGCTGCAATTGTATCTGCAGTTTCTCCAGACTGAGAAATATATATACACAATGTATTTTTATCTATAATAGGGTTACGATATCTAAACTCTGATGCAATATCAACAGTTACAGGAATATTACAAAGTTGTTCTATAGCAACTTTACCTGTAAGACCAGCATGCATAGCAGTACCACAAGCAACAATATATATTTTGTTTATAGAAGATAAAAACTCTTTTGTAAAGTTCAATTCTTCAAAATTACAAGAATCATTTGCAGATAGACGAGAGCCAATTGTTTTTCTTATTGCACTTGGTTGCTCAAAAATTTCTTTAAGCATATAGTGACTAAAACCATTTTTATCAGCAGAGTCTGCATCTAAATCAACAACATTGACTTGTTTAACAATACTATTTAAATTAATATCATAGAATTCAATATTATCTCTTGAAAGTAAAGCAAGTTCATAATTATTTAAAAAATAAAATTCTTTTGTATAAGAAACAATTGCAGGGATATCAGAAGAAACATAATTTTCGTTATCACCTTTACCTATAACAATAGGGCTGTCTTTTCTAATAACAATCAAATTATCAGGCATAAATTTAGAAATGACTTGAATAGCAAAACTACCTTTTAGGTCATTACAGGTTTTTTGCAATGCTCTTAAAATCCTGTATTTATCATCGATTGTCTCTTTTTTATAATAATAGTCTATAAGGTTTGGGATAACTTCTGTATCTGTTTGAGAATAAAAAGTATAACCATTTCTTATTAAAAAATCTCTTAGTTCAGTATAATTTTCAATTATACCATTATGTACAACAGAAAAATTATTATTATTGTCTAAATGAGGGTGTGAATTTTCTTTTGAGGGTTTTCCATGAGTAGCCCACCTTGTATGAGCAATTCCTATATTACCATTCAAATTATTAATTCCATCTAAATTATATAAATTTTTTACTCTTCCTGTATCTTTCATTATAGATATACAATCTTTTTCTATTGTTGAAATTCCAGATGAATCATATCCTCTGTATTCTAATTTTAAAAGTCCATCAATCAATATGGGAGTAGCCTTTTTTACTCCAATATAACCAATTATTCCACACATATTGAAAACAACTCCTTTCTCTAAAATGTGTTACAATAATATATTATCTTAAAATAATAAAAATTACAATAATTTCTATGAAAATATTGTCGAAAATAGAACAATAGGTATATGATAATAAAGAATTTTTAGAGTATAATATAGTATAGCGTGACTTTATGTAAAATATATGGTATAATAAAGTTATCAAAGAAAATTTGAAGGAGGTTTTTCGTATGTTACGGAAAGCAAAAGGTATCGGTTGCGTAATTCTTTGGTGTAGTCAAGTTGCTTGTTGGCTATTCATCTTTGACACAAGCCCATTATTTAACCAATTAACCAACAAAACTATTATTCTTATTCTGGCTTTGACTCTTGCAATACTCAGCAGTATCAGCCTCAGAGATTTCCTTGAAAAGGATTTGGAACGTAGTAACGGTCTTGTAATCCTTTGGTGTAGTCAAGTTGTTTGTTGGTTATTCATTTTTGACACATGTTCATTATTTAACCAACTAACGAACAAAACTATTATTCTTATTCTGGCTTTGATTCTTGCGATACCCAATAGCATCGGCATCAGAGATTACCTTAAAAAGGATTTGGAACGCAATAGGTAACACAAAAATAATAGTGGTTGGCAAAATTTGCTAGCCACTATTATTTTTGTTTACGTAAACTGATGTTGTAATGCTAAATTTGATATAACTTTCTTTTTTGTAAAATTAAGTTATTGCAAATAGCATAAAAGTAGTGTATTATGATAAAAGAGAATACAGAAAAAATAGGAAGGAGGGGGAAAATGTTTAATATAGAAGAACAATTAAAAATGTTACCAAACAAACCTGGTGTATATATAATGAGAGATGTAGAAGATAAGATAATATATGTTGGAAAAGCGATAAACCTAAGTAAAAGAGTAAAATCTTATTTTAGGAAAACAGAAAAGACAGAAAGAATAAAAAAGATGGTATCACTAATAGACCATTTTGAATATATAGTAGTTGATAATGAGGCAGAAGCATTAATATTAGAATGTAATCTAATAAAAAAGAATAGACCTAAATTCAATGTATTATTAAAAGATGATAAAACATATCCATATATAAAAATAGATGTAAAATCAGAATATCCAAATGTAATAATAACAAGAAAAAAAGTAAATGATGGTTCAAGATATTTTGGACCATATGCAAACCCAGGGGCAGCAAAAGAGATGTTAGACTTTATAAAACAAAAATATAAGATAAGGCAATGTAGGAACTTTAGGTCTGAAACAAGAGCTTGTTTAAACTATCATATAAATAGATGTATGGCACCATGTATGGGATATGTATCAAAAGAAGAATATAGAAAGCAAATAGATGAGATAATAGATATATTAGATGGAAAGATAGAAAAAGTACAAAAAGAACTACAGAGTCAAATGCTAGAGGCTTCTAACAAGCTAGACTTTGAAAAAGCAGCATATATTAGAGATAGGATACTTGCAATAAGCAGAGTAAATGAAAAACAAAAAGTATCAAACATAACAGAGAACAATATAGATGTAATAGGAATTGCAAAATCTGAGATAGAGCTATGTATAGAGATATTTTTTGTTAGAGGTAGTAAAATGGTAGGAAGAGAACACTATTTCTTTTCAGACCTAAAAGAAATGGAAGACAAAGAAATAATTTCAGGATTTATAAAACAATATTATATAGACAATCAAAACCTTCCAAACAAAATAATGGTACGAGAAGAGTTAGAAGATAAAAATGCAATTGAAGAATGGTTGAGTAAAGAAGCGGGAAGAAAAGTAGAAATAAAAGCACCAAAAAAAGGAGAGAAGCTACGTTTTGTAGAAATGGCAGACAATAATGCAAAAATAACACTGCAAAATAAAGAAAGAGATAGAAGTGAAATACTAGTAGAATTAAAACAAGTATTAGGATTAGATAAACTACCAAGGAAAATTGAGACATATGACATATCAAATATCTCAGGAGAATATACAGTTGCAGGAATGTGTGTAATGATAGATGGTTCAATAAAAAGAAATATGTCAAGAAGATTTAAAGTAAAAACAGTATATGGACAAGATGACCCAAGATGTATGGAAGAAGTAATAACAAGGAGAATAAAGCACTCTATAGATAATAATTCCAGTGGATTTGGAAGATTACCAGATGTAATATTTGCAGATGGGGGAATAACACAAATAAGAGCCACAAAAACAGCAATTGCAAAATATGAATTAGATATTCCTGTATTTGGAATGGTAAAAAATGATAAACATCAAACAAGAGCATTGATGGATGAAAACAGAGAAGAATTAAAAATATCAGAAAATCTAAAGAATTTAATAACTAAATTCCAAGATGAAGTACATGATACAGCAATTTCTTATCATAGAAAGCTAAGAAATCAAAGTATTAGAAAATCAGCATTAGATGATATAAAAGGGATAGGTCAATCTAAAAAGATTGCACTTTTAAAGAAGTTTGGTAGTATAGAAAAAATTAGCAAAGCAAAAATCAAAGAATTAACAGAAATAAGTGGAATAAATGAACAATTGGCACAAAGGATAATTACTGAACTAAATAGATAATTTGTAAATTATTGCGATGAAAAGTAAATATTTTAAGAATAATATAACAATCTCTACATATATATATTAATAAGGACAAGTAGTACTTGTTAAATGAGGGGGGATTATATGAAATTTTTAAAAAAACACAAATTACTTTCGTTTGCAGTAATTTCTTTTTTTATTTTGGCAGGAGCAAACTTTTTTATGATTTACGCACTTTTATCTATGGGGCTTAGAGTATTAGTATAATTGAAATTCATTAAACAAGAAAACCAATCATAACCTTTTAGTAGGAGGTAAAATATGATTGGTTTATGTTTGTGTGGAGGAGGAATAAAAGCTGCTGCTCATATAGGTGCATTAAAGGCACTTGAAGAAGAAAATATAAAATTTGACTGTGTATCAGGGGCATCTTCAGGAAGTATAATAGCCACAATGTATGCATTAGGATATAATAGTGATGAAATGTGGAAAATGTTTAAAGAATATTGTAATAAAATTAAATATGTAGAATGGAAAAACATGTTTAAAATAATATTTGGGCTAATATTTAAGAGAAAAATAATAGTAGATGGATTAAATAGTGGAAAAGTTGTTGAAAAAATAATTGATAAGATATGTTTAGAAAAAGGGGTTGATAATATAAATGAAATAAAAATGCCTCTTTTAATTTCAATGGTAGATTTACAAAAAGGCACAGTTTATATTGCTTCATCTAAAAATGTAAGAATAAATTTATTAGATAATACAGAATATATAACAGATATGCCTATAGGAACAGCAGTTAGAGCTAGTTGCAGTTTCCCTATGGTCTTTTCGCCATGTGAATATAAGGAACTACAATTGATTGATGGAGGTACTAGAGAAAATTTACCATGGAAAGAATTAAAATATATAGGGGCGGAAAAGGTCGTTGGTATTTCATTTGAAAATATATCAAAAAATAAAAAATGTTGTTCAAATATAATTGATGTTGCTGCTAGAGCTATGGAACTACAAGGAAGAGAATTATCATATTATGAGAAGTCTGGAATAGATAATTTAATTAAGATAGAACTAGAAAAGGTTTCTTTGCTAGATTCTAGTAAAGCAAATGAACTCTATAAAATTGGCTATAATCAAACTAAAAAACAAATTAAGGAATTGAAAAAAATATGTGAATAGTGTATAATACTTATTATGTGAGAGATTAAGAAATTTTAATCTGCAACAAAATAAAGGAATGTGATAAAAATGAATATAGCAAAAAATTGGAAAGATTATAAAATAATAGATATGGCGGATGGACAAAAGCTTGAAAAATGGGGAGATGTTATATTATCAAGACCAGACCCACAAATAATATGGAAAGAAAGAACATATCCACAAAGATGGAAAGAAGCAAATGCAACATATCATAGAAGCAAAACTGGTGGAGGACTATGGGAATATAATAAAAAGACTCCATCACAGTGGAAGATAAAATATAAAGAATTAACATTTAATATAAAGCCAATGGGGTTTAAACATACAGGGTTGTTCCCTGAACAAGCTGTAAACTGGGACTGGATGATGCAAAAAATCAGAGATGAAAAAAGAGATATTAAAGTATTAAACTTATTTGCATACACAGGTGGAGCGACAGTAGCCTGTGGTGCTGCTGGAGCGTCTGTATGCCATGTAGACAGTTCAAAAGGAATGGTTGCATGGGCAAAAGAAAATGTTATTGTATCAGGACTAGACAAAAAACCTATTAGATATATAGTAGATGATGTTGTTAAATTCGTAAATAGAGAAATTCGCAGAGGGAACAAATATGATGCCATAATAATGGACCCACCATCATATGGAAGAGGTGCAAATGGAGAAGTTTGGCAATTTGAAAACAATATATATGAATTGTTAGAATTATGTACAAAAGTAATGTCAGAAAAACCATTATTTGTTTTGATAAATTCATACACAACAGGGATTTCAAGTAAATCTTTAGAAAATATTTTAAACTTAACTATTGGCAAAAAATATAAAGGTAATATTACGTCAGGAGAAGTAGGGTTACCAATGGAAAACTCTAAATTGGTATTGCCTTGTGGAATATATGGAAGATGGGAAAAAAATTAACTTTCATATGTTAAAATGAAGGAGAAGAAATGCAGAAATTAAATGTAATATATGAAGATAATCATATTATAGTAGTAGAAAAGCAGCCCAATATACCATCACAGGCAGACAAAACAGAAGATATTGATATGCTAACTATAATAAAAGAATATTTGAAGGAAAAGTACAATAAACCAGGAAACGTATATCTTGGATTAGTACATAGACTAGATAGACCAGTTGGAGGTGTAATGGTATTTGCAAAAACATCAAAAGCAGCTTCAAGGTTAAGTGAGCAAGTAAGAGAAAAAATATTTAAAAAAGAATATTTAGCAGTAGTTGATGGAGAATTTGAGAGCAAATGTGGAACTTTAGAGGATTACTTATATAAAGATGAAAGAAACAACATAAGTAAAGTTGTAAATAAAGAAAAGAAAAATGCTAAAATAGCAAAACTAGATTATATGGTTTTAAAATATAATGAGGTAAAAAAACTAAGCTTAGTGAAAATCAATCTACATACAGGTAGACATCATCAAATAAGAGTTCAACTGGCTAATGCAGAACATAGTATATTTGGAGACCAAAAGTATGGAATAAGAGGAAAAGGAAAGCAAATAGCTTTATGGGCATATAAACTTATAATACAACATCCTATTACAAAGGAAGAAATGACATTTAAGGTATTACCAGAAGATAATGGAACATGGTGTATTTTAAGAGATTTGAATATTTAGAAATTATAATAGAAAAAAGAGGAAATAAAGTCTAGGAGAGAGTTTCCTCTTTTTTGTGCATTAAAAAACCATGCGAAACAGCACATTTTTATATATGAAAATGGAAAACATACTTTTCATATATAAAAACACTATGTTTTGCGAGGTGAATTGATAGGAGTTGTGAAAAAAATGTTAAATTAATTTTGTACTCAAGATAAGAAGTGAGGTGAGAAACGTGATAGATAAAATCTGTACATTTCTAACCAATAAAATAAGAAAAGAAATGCCAGAAATAGATGATGAAAGAGCAGAAATAATAATGTATGGACTTCAAAACATAATTGGTGAATTACCAAAAGGAGTTATTATATTATTTATAGCATATTTATTAGGAATATTAAAACTCACATTAATTGCAGTTTTAATAATTGCCCCATATAGAGTCTTTTCAGGCGGAGTACATATGAAATCACATCTAGGCTGTATAGTAGCAACATTAATTATATATAGTGGTTCTGCATTAATTGGAAAATATGTTGTACTACTAGGAACAGTAAAATATGGAACAGCACTTTTAACTTGGATATTTTGTATGATAATGATAAAACTATATGCTCCAGCAGATACAGAAAATGTTCCAATACTCAGAAAAAAAGAAAGAAAACAAAAACAGATTTTCTCATATATTATTTTAACAATAGAGTTTGTTATTGCAATAACAATTAATAATCCAACTATAACAAGTATAATAATATTTGGAGATTTAATACAAACAATAACACTTACAAGATTTGTATATAAGATTACAGATAATAAGTATGGCTATGAAGTATATGCAAATAGTTAAACTGATAATATGAAAATATCTATCAATGATATTTTTATGTTATATATTTTTACAAAAGAAGGGGGAATTCTAATGATTAAGTTTTTAGCTAAAGTTGCTGAAAAATATGCAAAATCTACAAATACAGCATGTGCAGTATTATGGTGGTCACACCAACCAAAGATGCCAGCATCTTTAATAAAAAAAGATTAACCCTAAAAATCACAACTTAAATTTATATATTCAATTCAAAAGAAAACTTCCATGCGAAGTTTTCTTTTAATCATATATTGATAATTCATGTTTAAAAAATTCGTTATCTTTTGTTGTAACTAAGTTCAAGTTTTTGGTTTTAGAAATGTATTTTTTTACTTCCCAAAGACCAATTCCAAAATGGTTTTCTTTACTAGAAAATCCTTTTTTAAATATTTCATTAATATCTACATCCTTATTTGTATATGTGTTTTTAATCACTATTAAAGCTCTTGGAACAGAAAAATCTTTTCTAAACATTATTTCGACAATTTTCTTTTCACATTTCTCAGCTTCTTCAATTGCATTATCGATTAATATGCCAAGAATTCTAGAAAATTCATATGTATTAATATGGAATTCTTTTAAGTCAATAAAATATTTTATATCAAATGTTACTCCTAAATTAATTGCTTTGAAATATTTATTATTTAATAAACTGTAAATACCTGGGTTGTTAATTATTCTAGGGTTTAAGATTGACAGATTATTAGTGATTTTACAATCTGTTTTCATACCATCAAAATAAGTTTTTAAACCAACCATATCATTATCATTTATATATCCATCTAAAGCATAAACAATATTATTAAAATCGTGTTGAAATCCTTTTACTTTATCATATAAAATTTCTAAAGATTTATTATATTCTTCTGCATTTTGTAAATCTCTTCTTGTATATGCTAATTTAATTATACGAGAGAAGTTATAAATGTTTAATATAAGAAAAGATATTAATAATACAAAATTTAAAATATTAATAATGGCTGGAACTATGTGAGAATAAGCTACTGATGTAATTAATTGAATACATAATGTTAAAAATCCTATAAAAAGGTTTAATATTAACATTAAAAGAGTTCTTCTATCAAGTGTATCTAATATTGCTAAATTAAATTGTATATTCTTATATCTCCTTATAAACATAACAAAAAGAAAAAATGAAGAGTATAATATAGTAAAATATACTAGCCTATGTATTGGAGTATTTAGAAATACATGTTTGTCAATACCAAGAATCATTATATATAAATTTTCAATTGGTACAATAATTAATACTGATGTAAAAATAGAAAGTAGTATTGCAACAAAACTATTTAACCAATTCAAACGAAATATAAATTTTATGAAAAGTAACATAAATGCATAATTCACAAGTACATTAATTGGATTTGGTATGATATATCTGTTAATAAGTGCAGAGCAAGTAGTTGCTAAAATGTAAATTAATTTTTTCCATTTAGAAGCTTTTATATTTAATATAATTAAAAATAGACACATAAATAAAGATAGTTCTATAATTGTTGCAGGGATAAGGATTAAATTTACTAATCCAACATTTTCTGTACTCAAAGCAGTCCAAAAATTATTCAAAAACTGACTCATAGTTAATCCTTTCCATAAAACTCTTCTTATATGCTGGTCCAATATAACAAGAAGAATTATTTTTAAAATAAATAATATTAGTACTAAAAGAAATATTCACAATATTGTGAACATTAGCAATAAATGATTTATGACAACGTACAAAATTTTCAGGTAATTTATCTTTAATACTAGATAAAGTACTATAAACTTCAAAATCTTCATGGAAACCATGATAAATAATTTTCAAACCTCTTTTCTCAATAAATTGAATAGAATTCAAATCTATCAAAGTACCTTTGGTATCAATCTTCAAAAAGTTATTTTTAGAGAAGAATATATCTTCAGCTAATCTACTCAAAGTTTCACAAAGTAAATCAAGAGTAATTGCATTTTTAATTAAATAATCAAAAGTCTTTAAGTGGAAAGCTTGCATTACATATTCATAATGACTAGTTGTAAAAATTATATAACAATCCTTATTAATTTTTCTAATTTTATTTGCAATATCTAATCCACTAGTGTGAGAACCCTTGAACTCAATATCAAGAACAACAACATTTACATCATGAGATGCCACATAAGAAAGTACATCTTCATGGTTAGTTGTTCTCATAATAATTTTGGCATCAAAGTCAATTTTTACAAATGCTCTTTCAAATAAATTACATAGCTTATCAAGCATATGAATTTCATCATCACAAATTACAAAATTTATCATAAAAACCTCCTATAAATATATAATTAAAAGACAAAATTTGGCAGAGACTGTCAATATTAAGAATATAAGATAAATGAATTAAAAAGTCAATACGCTTGTTGAATACATGAGATGATAAAAAGCTTAGAAAAACAGGAGAAAATCAAAAACAGAAAAAGAAGCAAATTGCTTAAGTAGACAATATATGGTTTAGAATAAATATTCCATAAATTTCCAAAGCATAGTATGGTTTATAAACTAAAACCGGTGTGTATTTGAAACATTTTATATTAAACATTTGTAAAAAATGACAAATAGATAATTTAAGTCTTGATTTTATTATGTAAATAGTGTAAAATATATAGATAAGGCAAAAAGAAACAACTTATGTAAATAATGGTAAACACAAATAGATAAAAATAATATATTAGGAGAGAAATAATGAAAAAAAGTAAAAAAATTGATTTTTCAATAGGAATTTTTGATATAATATCAGATTCCATCAAAGATAAAATAAAGAGAGAAGCTAGTAATTGTGAATTATATGGACTAGGTGTATATACAGATGAAATTGTCATAGAAGAATATGGAACATATCCAACAAAAAAATTCGAAGATAGAATGAAATCAGCTAAACAAATAGAAGGTGTAGACTTTGTATTTAAAGTAAACAGTACAGATATTAAAGAATTAAAAAGAATCATAGAACAAGTATATATTAAAGTATTAAAAAATAAATAAAAAATAATGGAGGAATATTAATGAATAAAGAAGCAAAAAACTATAATTATACAATGGGAATATTTGATGTAATATGTAGAGCAATAAGAACAAAAGTAAAAGATGAAGCTAAAAAGAATGAAGTTTATGGGATAGGAGTATATACAGATAGATATTGTGAAGAAGAATTAATGACATATCCAATGAAAAGAACAGAAGAGAGGACAGAAATAGCAAGATGTCTTGAAGGTGTGGATTTTGTGTTTCCAGTAGACACAAAAGATGTAAAACAAATTGAAGAAGTAGCACAAAAAGCATATTTAGAATATATAGAAGGAAAAAAAGAGAAAGAAGAAGTAAAAAAATATAAAGTTGGTTTTGTGTTAGGTAGTTTTGACATTTTCCATGCAGGACACTTAGAAAATTTAATGTTAGCTAAAGACATGTGTGATAAATTAGTTGCAGTTGTAAAAACTGATGAAAGAATAACAAAAAACAAAAAAAAGACTCCAAGACAATCAACAGCAGAAAGAGCAGCAGTCTTGAAGCTTATGAGTATAATTGATAATGTTATTTATATGGATTTAGATACTACTAGACAAGATTTAATCAGTGATATTAGAGAATTATATAGTGAAATAGAATTAAAAGACATTGTAGCAATATTTGGTTCAGACTTAAGTGAAAAGGAACAGCCATTTATTACTACTGATTGGAATGGAATAAATGTTGTATTTACTGACAGAAATCCAGAAAAAATGAAAGTAGTATCAAGTACGAATTATCAAAATATATGTGATTCAAATGGAGGAATAAAAACATTAGAAAAAGTAGAAACAGAAAATCTTAGATAAAGGAGAGAATTAATGGCAGGATATGTAATACACTTAGCAGTGGCAGAAGCCTATATAGAAAAACACCCAGAAGACATAAATGACTATAATAAATTTATTGAAGGTGTTATATTTCCAGATAATGTTTCAGATAAATCGATTACACACTATGGAGAAAAAAGTAGCAAAGTAAATTTGAAATGGTTTCTAGAAGAAAATGAAATAAAAGATGATTACAATAAAGGATATTTTCTACATTTAGTCACAGATTATATTTTTTATAATAAGTTGTTAGAATGTTTCTCAAAAGATATTTATAATGATTATGATATATTAAATCAAAGACTACAAGAAAAGTTCAAGGTTAAGATTCCTGAAAGTATTAAAAAAAGTATTTTTTATAAAGAAGGAGAAACAAAAATTTTAGAAATAGAAAGTATTATAAAATTTATTGATGAAGTATCTAATTATAAATTAAGTGACATAAAAGAAAGTGTTTTTAAGAATGATAAATACTGGCTAGGATATAGAAAATTAAGAAAAATATAATAATATAAAACAAAAAGAACTTTAAAGAGTTCTTTTTTATTTTAATACGAAAAATGTTGAAAAAGAAATATTAGTATTCTTTATTATTAGTTGCTATATTATGTGGAACAATAAAAATATATGCTACTAATACATCAGTACAAATTAGTGGACAAGATGAAGTAAAACAAGGAGAAATTAAATTTATCAAGTGAAGAAAATGTAGTAACTCAGCCAGAAAAGAAAGATGATAAAGTAACACAACCAGGGAAAGAAGATAATACAGTATCAAAAACAACACTTCCAGCAACAGGAAAATCAATACTAGTAAAAATAGTGATAGTATTAGTATTTGCAATAGTAATTTTTGCATACAAAAAGGTAAAGGAATATAAAGAGATAAATTAAAATATTCATTATTTAAGAAAGTTAGGTATTTAGTTGATAAATATCTAACTTTTGTGTTATCATATTTTTAAAATAAAGAAGGAGAGGGTATTTTGAAAAACATAAATATAACAAGAAAAATAACACAAGGAATGTATGTATTAACAACAAAAGGTGGAGGATGTATAGTAGATGCTGTATCTCAAATAAGTTCAGGAAATAGCCCACTAATATCGGTTTCTGTAATGAAAAATAATAATACAAACAAATTACTTAGAGAGAATGATAAATTTGCATTATCTGTATTAAGTAAAGAAGTGAATCCAGAAATAATAAAAACTTTTGGATTTAATTCATCAAGAGACATAAATAAATTTGAAAAAATAGAAACAACTCAAATTGAAGAAATAGAAATTATAAAAAATTCATTAGGATATATGGTATGTGAAATAGTAGACAGTGTAGAAAATGATACACATACACTATTTATAGGAAGAATAATAGAAGCTGATGTTTTTGAAGAAAAAGAAGCTATGAGTTATCAATATTATCAAGAACATAAAGAAGAATTACTAAAAGTTACAACAGAAAAAGGAAAAACAGCCTGGATATGTTCAATATGTGGATATATTTATTATGGGGAAGAACTACCAGAGGACTTTAAATGTCCATTATGTGGAGTAGGTAGAGAATTATTTGAAAAACTAAAAGAAAAATAAAATGAGTGATAAATTTTAACTCTTATAAATAAAAATAACTATTTGCTGTAATAGTTATTTTTTATTTTACAATTTAATATCAATTACTCATAATTTAAAAAAGAAACCAATATGTTTAATATTATAAGGAGTGATAAAAATGAAAAAGGAGAAACCTAAAATTTTAATTCTAATAGGCATTATATTAGTAGTTTTTTCAATATGTACAATGCAATTAAATAACAGCAATTTTATACGAACTTCTGCATCAGCTCAAAATGAAAAAACAATAGGATGGGGAATAAAAAGAAGTGATAGACATGAACAACCAGATGTAGGAGCAGAAAACAAGAGAATATTAGAAGAAAATGGTGGAATATGTTTAGGAAAGAATATGGAGAAAAATATATATTTAACATTTGACTCTGGATATGAAGCAGGGTATACAGAAAATATTCTAAATACACTAAAAGACAATAATGTTAAAGCAACATTCTTTATTACATCACATTATTTAAATACAGCTAAAAATATTGTGCAAAAGATGATTAATGAAGGTCATATAGTAGGAAACCATTTTTAAGATATAGTGATGACCTCAAAAATAAAATTGATAAAAGCTAGGTAAATAAACTGTTTGCAAGATTTATATAAATGAATTGAAATAATCAATTCGTTTATTTTTTTGCTTAAAATTAGAAAGTAATTA
>JAAVXM010000028.1 GCA_022790575.1 Clostridia bacterium
ATAATTCCTACTTATCCAGTAAGCTATGGACTAATGATTTCAAAATATGAATTAGAAAGTAGAATAAGAAATGCTAACGAATTGTGTAATTATTTTTGTGATATATTTACAGATGATTATGGTACTGAAAAAATAAGAAGGGTAATATGGGATATTAGTACAGTAGCATATATGATTAATGAAGAATGGTTTCAGACAATGGAAATAAGTTGTCCTAGAATAAAGGAAGATACTACATTCAAATTAACAAAATTTAGGCATAAAATAAAATTTGTTCAAAGGCTTAATAGTAATAAAATATATGATGACTTATTTTCAAAAATTACGGAGTAAAGTATATATAAAAGTAAAAAAGGAGAGCAACTGTGAAAAATATAATGATACTTGGAATATGTAGAACAGGGAAGACTACTTTTTCAAAAATGATACAAAAAGAATTTAGTAATTATCAAATAATAGAAGTAGACACGATTATTTCTGCATTACAAAGAACTATACCCAATATTTCAATTGGATTTATTCACGATAACTTGAAAGAAAATAGATTGCCTAAATTTTTAAATTTGTTTATACAAAAGAATATTAATAAAAATGGAAAAGAACTAGGTTTTATTATAAATGGGGATTCCATATTACCTGAAGATTTATGTAAATATTTTGATTTAAAAGATATGATTGTTTATTATTTTGTAACAGAAAAGTTATCTCCTAAACAAATTTTAGAAAATTGTAGGAAGTTTGATTCAAAAGAAGAATGGACTACTAGAAGGTCAGATGATGAATTATTAAATCATTTTAAATTTTATAAAGATATAGAAAAGAAAATTATAAGTGATTGTAAGATACATAATATAAAATGTATTGATACATCTGAAAATAGACAAATAATATTTAATCAATTATTAGATGAGTTAAAATATGAATTAAATATATAAATTTATCGGTATTATACTATAGAGTATCCTTTAGATACCATCAAGGATGAACAATAGCTAAGACTACTTAAAACTGTTTATTATGATGGTAAATTAAATAAAAAAAATAGAGAACTTGTCAAACCTTAAAATAAGGAAAATTGGCTAGAAAAGAAAAAAGATAGAGATTGACATAATTTTGAAAATGCTATATAATATATACTGTAAAATGGCAATAAAGCCTAAAAAGTAAAAGGAGGAATTTGTAATGAATTTGCACCAGAAAGTTGTACATATTGAGGACTTTCAAAAACGGTATTTAAATCCAGGAGAAGTCAAACAGATTATTACTGGGGATGGTAATGAAACAATCTTGAGAAAAGAGATATTTCAAAATACACCATTTTATGTGAGAATCTTGGCAGCATTATCCTTAGTTATGTATTTAGCGGGACTTGCAATGATTTGTTTTGGCTGGTGTATCTTTGAGAATAAGGTACATTGGGGAATTGCTGTAGTAGTAACACTTTTATTAACACCATGTTGGAGACATGTGGTCAATTTTGGAAGAAGTCACCAGAAGTTTTTTGCATTAGCAATTACTAAAAGTCGGATTCTTTGTGCGATTCTTCCCAAATATGAGGGAAAGATTTATACAACACATCAATTCGTAAAAGAGCAACCAATATCTTCATTAGGAAACATAGGGGAAATGTATAATAATTATGAAGAGACCAGAAAGAGAGTCGAAGCAAGTTATATAGACGATTTTGTAGCAGGTGCAGAAGTTTATTTGACTTCGAGATATGCAACTATAAAAACAAGCAAAAGATACATTGTATTAAGGAGTGAGGAGAACGAAATTTTCATACCATATAACAAAAGTGCATTAGAATTCCTTGAATTAGTTGTTCTAGTGAATAACTAACATTAAAAACTAGAGAAAATCACAAGATGGTTTTCTCTAGTTTTTTGTATAAAAATAAGAAAAAATTAATATTAATTTAACCATTTCTTAAAGTATATTATTCTATTTAGTTATAAAATATAAAAATAGGAGGAAATTAAATGAAGAAAAAAAAGAAAAAAGGTAAAATAATAATTTTAATAATAATAATTTTTTCAATACACATTATATATAAAAATAATGGAATTAATAACATTTTTTCAAAAACATCAGAATATGAAACTATTAAGAAAGATATTAATATAGATTATCAAGGGAAGGGTCAAGAAAAAATAAAAAACAAAGATGGATATTTTAGTACATTTACAACAACTGAAAATGAACAAAAGACATATATTGAGTATAAGCAAAATGGAAATTCTTCTTGGTCTAATAAACAATATTGGGGTGGTACTATGGCAGAGAATGGTTGTGGAATTACTGCAATTGCAACAATTTTAAGTGGTTACAACAGAAAATATACTCCAGAAGAACTTAGACAAAAATATTATCCAAGTTTAAATTATGAATCACTTTCAGAAGAATTAGCTAACACATTTAATATAAAGAACAGTGATTTTTATTATGATAGTACACATTTATCTAAAGAAAAGTTACAAGAGCATTTAAAAACTAATAGACCAATTTTAATTTGTGTATGGAATAAACCCAATAATAACCGTTGGACTACTGCATCACATTATATGGTTTTACTTGCTACTGATGATAAAGATATGGTATATATTTCAAATCCAAATGGTGGAATAGAAGACTATAAAAGTTCAGGCTGGTATAAATTTAAGGAAGTAACTCCATATATTGCAAAGGCTTTATACATAGAAAGTTATAATTGAAAAACTATTTACTATACTTGTAAAAATATGTTTTTTATTATATAATTATCTCAATTTAAAGGAGATTATCTATGAATATAATAAGACCACAAAAAATTTATTTTGAAGAATTAGAAAATAAAAAATTAAAAGATATTAATAAAAATGAGGACATAGAATATTGCAATTTTGAAAATGAAGAATGTAGTGATTTAGAATTGTGGGATATAAAAATCGAATATTGTAAATTTAGTCATATATGTATGCAAAATGAAAAAATAGAAAAAGTTACATTTAGAGATGTTATATTTGAGAGTTGTGATTTTTCAAATACAGAATTTATTGAAACTACTTTTATCAGATGTGAATTTAATAATTGTAAACTATCTGGATGTAATTTATCAGAAAACAGGTTATATAATGTTTCATTATTAGAAACAAATGCAAACTATATTAATTTATCAATGGCAAGCATTGAAAACATATTATTTAAAGATACTAACTTAAGAAACAGTTATTTTCAAGAAACAAAAATCAAGCATATATATTTTGAAAATGCTGATTTAACAGGAACACAATTTTTTAAAACAAGCTTAAAAGATATTGATTTATCAAATAGTAAAATAGAAGGAATTGCTGTTACAATAGAAGATATAAAAGGAGCAATTATAGACCAATTACAAGCAATGGATTTATTATATTTAATAGGTGTAAAAGTTAAATAAAAATCAATTAGTGGAATGATAAGTTAATATCATTCCATTTTTGCAGTTAAAGTATAGAAAATTTATAATGTATGTGCTATAATGCTTATATATAGGCATTGCAACTAAAAGTTTGCAATAAAAAAACAAGAAAAAAAGTAAAAAGCAACCAAAAGTTGCTAGAAAATAAATAGGAAAAAACTTAAAATTAACTACAAGGAGGAAGTAGTCTAATGAAATTTGGAGAAAACTTACAAAAGTTAAGAAAATCAAAAAAGATGTCACAAGAAGAACTAGCAGAGAAAGTAGAAGTATCAAGACAAAGTATATCAAAATGGGAAAGGGGAGAAAGTTATCCTACAATGAATAACATCATGGTATTATGTGAGATATTTCGATGCAACATCAATGACTTAGTACATGAAAGTTTAACAGACATCAATTCATTAGATGAAGAAATAAAAATGAATGTAGTTAAATTTAAAAAAGAAAAACAAGAAAAGATGAAAGGAATCAGTAAAGCAATTTATACAATTGCAAAAGTTGGAAAAATAATAATGCTAATATCAGCAATAGTAATAATAATATCAATGGTAATAATACCAGTAGTGGTAGGTGGAATAGATATATCAGACACAGAGGTAAAATTCTATGGGCAAATATATCAATATAAAGTAAATAATAATACAATAAACATTATAGAAGAAAAAACAGGAAGAAGTACAGATATATATGTTGATACAAGTTCAAACTTGCAAGATTACTTTACAAAACATTCAACAACATATTATATATTAACAGGAGAATTTATTGCAATATGTTTACTTGCTTTTTTAACAATAATATTTTATATATTAAAATATATAGAAAAACTATTTGTAAATATCCATAATGAAAACACACCATTTACAATGGAAAATATTAAATATATTAGAAGAATAGCAACACTTCTAATTATAGCAATTATAGCACCAACAGTATTAGGTATATTATTCCAAGCAATTGCTCAAATAGATATGAATGTAGATGTGGAACTTATGGACTTTATACTTGTTTTAATAATATTTAGTATGGCATATATTTTTGAATATGGATATGAGTTGCAATTAGATTCAAAAGGAAAAATGTATGGAGATGAAAACGAATAAAGGAGTTACTATAAATGATATATACATCTATTTATAAATCACATATAGGACAAATATTGATTGGTACAAAGGACAATAAATTAGTAGGAGTATGGATTGAAAATCAAAAATACTATTTATCAGACTTTAAAGAAAAAGTAGAAAGAGTAGATAATTATAATAATGAAGCAATAACCAAAACAAAAAAATGGTTAGATAAATACTTTAATAAAGAAAAACCAAATGTAAATGAGTTAGAGATAGACCTTATTGGGAGTGAATTTAGGAAAAGTGTATGGGAAGTATTAAAAAAAATTCCTTATGGAGAAGTAATTACTTATAATGATATAGCAAAAGAAATTGCAAGACAAAAAGGGATAAATAAAATGTCAGCTCAAGCAGTTGGTGGAGCAGTAGGACATAACCCTATTTCAATTATAATACCTTGCCACAGAGTAGTAGGAGCAAATGGGAGTTTGACAGGATATGCAGGAGGAATAAAAAATAAAAAGTATTTATTGGAACATGAAGGTGTAAATATGGATAAATTATTTGTACCAACAAAATGAAAATTTTAGTAAGGAGAAATAAATATGTCAAATATCAATAGATGTAAATGGTGTAATTTAAAAAATCAAAAATATATAGAATATCATGACAATGAGTGGGGAGTACCTGTATATGAAGACCAGCATTTATATGAAATGATAATATTAGAATCTTTTCAAGCAGGTTTATCGTGGGAATGTGTATTAAACAAAAGGGAAGACTTTAGAGAAGCATTTAACCAATTTGATATTGACAAAGTATGCAATTATGATGATAAAAAAATACAAGAATTATTGAAAAATGAGAAAATAATACGAAATAAATTAAAAATAAATTCAGCAATAAATAATAGCAAAATATTTAAAGATATACAAAAAGAATATAAAACATTCTCTAATTATATATGGAATTTTACAAATAATAAGATTATATACGAAGTTGATAAAACAAGTTCAGAATTATCTGATACAATTTCAAAAGATTTGCAAAAAAGAGGGATGAAATTTGTTGGAACAACAATTATATACTCATATTTGCAAGCAATTGGTGTAATAAATTCACATGAGAAGGAATGTTTCTTAAATAAAAACATGAATTAATAAGTAAATGACTTTATTTGTGAAGAAAATAAATATAATTAAATAATAAAAATGGGAGTAAAGGTTGAAAAATAATTACAAGTTTGACGACGACAAAATTATAATTATTTTTCAACCAACTTGTTCCTTTAGAAAAGAGTGAGATTAAATATGATTGATTTACATTTACATACAAAATATTCAGATGGAACTGATACAGTTCAAGAATTGTTAGAAAAAGCAGAAAAAAATAAATTAGAAGTGATTTCAATTACAGACCATGATTCTGTTGGGGCATATTTTGAATTAGAGAAACATCCAGAAATCAGGGGGATTTTTAGTGGAGATATTATAATTGGTTCAGAAATAAAAACATATTTTGAAGATATTAATATAGAAATTTTGGCATATGGAATTGATTATAAAAAAATCAATATAAAAAGAGAAGATAGAATGGTAGTGCAAAACGATATTTTGAAAAATCATATAGAAGTAGCTAAAAAGCTTGGACTAAAAGTAGATGAAAATATAAAAGCAGACCCAACAGACTCAAACAAAATATATTCAAGCTGGGTATTTTGTGATGATATACTAAAATATAAAGAAAATGAACAAATAATAAAAAAACTAGGTGAGATAAACAAACATACTTTTTATAGAAAGCATGAAGGAAATAAAAATAGCCCTTTTTACTATAATACTTTAAAATACTATGATGATTGTCAAACACTAATAAATAAAATACATCAAGCAGGAGGACTTGCATTTCTAGCTCATGGACTAATTTATTCATTTGATGATAACAGATATACTATAGAAAAAATGTTTAAGGAGACCAATATAGATGGAGCAGAGTGTATATATCCATTATTTAATGAAGAAGAAAAAGAGTTTATGATAAATTTGTGCAAAAAATATAACAAATTTACATCAGGAGGTTCTGATTATCATGCAAAAAACAAGCCTACAACTTTTATGGGAACAGGTATAAATAATAATATAGTAGTCCAAAAGGAATTTATAAAAGACTGGATAAATAAAGTAAAAAAATTTTGATAAAATATTGTAAAAAAATAAAATATTTGATATATTAAAGAAAAAGTAAAAAGGAAAGTGATAAAAATGAGAATTGTAGAACCATGGATAAAAGTTGAGAAAATAGATGGAAAAAAAATAATGAAGAAAATAGAAAGAGCATGTAGAACATGTTACCGTTCAGAAGGAAATATAACAGAAGATAGTTATAAAGTTTTATTAAAGAACTGTATAACTAGAGGGCATGAATCAGTATTAGAACATGAAAAAGTTACAGTAAGAATATATGATGATGTAGGCTCATATAAAGACTTAACAAGACACAGATTCGCAAGTTTCTCAGTAGAGTCAACAAGATATTGTAGTTATGATAAAGATAAATATGGAAATGAAATTGCTATAATGAACCCTGTATATATAGAAGAAAAAGAAGTATATAATACATGGAAAAATGCAATGCAAGAAATGGAAAATGCATATATAAAAATGAAAGAACTTGGGGCATCAACAGATATGTGTAGAGAAATATTACCACATTCAACAGCTGCCGAATATACAATGACAGCTAACATAAGAGAATGGAAACACATACTTAGTTTAAGAACAACAAAACATGTTCACCCATCTATTAGACAAGTTTTAATACCATTATTAAAGTATTTTAAAGAAGAAATGCCAGAAATATTTGATGATGTTGAATATGATGAAGAATTTAATCCTAAATATTATGCAAAACTAATGATTGAAGATGAAGTATAGGACCAAATCCTATACTTTTTTCTATAACAGAAGATTATTTTTAGCTATTGTTGTCACACTGAACAGTCAGTTAAATCGAGCCCAAAAATAACTTGATTTTATGAAAAAGAAGTAATATAATATTTGCAGAAAGGAAGCGGTAGAAATGGGATTAAAAGTAGAAAATGTAATTAAACATTTTGGAGAAAAATTAGCAGTAGACAATATAAGTTTTGAAATGAAAGAACCAGGAGCGTTTGGACTTCTTGGAACAAATGGAGCAGGAAAAACAACAACAATAAGAATGATGTTAGGAATAATAAAAAAGGACTCAGGAAAAATAACATGGAATGATAAGGAAGTAGAGAGAAAGAATGTTAATTTTGGATATTTGCCAGAAGAGAGAGGAATATATCCAAAAACCGTAATATATGAACAATTAATATATTTTGCAGAACTAAAAGGAATGAATAAAGAGGAAGCAGGTAAAGAAATAGACTATTGGATGAAAAGGTTAAAAGTAGATGAATACAAAGGGATGACAGCAGAAAAGTTATCAAAAGGAAACCAACAAAAAGTACAATTTATAACAGCAATATTACATGACCCAGAATTAATAGTATTAGATGAGCCATTTAGTGGGCTAGACCCAGTAAATACAGAATTACTAAAAGATGTAATATTAGAACTAGTAGAAAAAGGAAAATATATAATAATGTCAAGTCATCAAATGACATCAATAGAGGAATTTTGTAGTGAAGTAGTAATAATAAATAAAGGAAAGACAGTGTTAAAAGGTAGATTAAAAGAAATAAAAGACTCATATCCAGCAAAAAAATTAGAGATAAGTACAAAACAAGATGTAACATCTTATATAAAAGAATTAGGAATGGACATAGAAAAGAATATTGATAACAATTACGAAATAAAAATAGATAATGAAGAACAAGCACATACATTAATGAAAAATATAGTAGCAAATAATATATCAATAGATAAATTTGAATTAAAAAGACCAAGTTTAAATGATATATTTATAGAAAAAGTAAGTAGTGATAAGGAATAAGGGAGGGGAGAAGATAAAATGAAAGATTTATATGTAGTAGCAAAGTTCACAATTAAAGACATGGTAAAAAGAAAATCATTTATAATATCAAATTTAATAATATTAATAATGATAGTAATAGCATTTAACATTCCAAACATAATAAATACAGTAAAAGGTGAAGAAACAGAAGAAAATTCAAAAACAAAAATATTAATAATAGATGAAAACAATGTATTTGAAGGAACATTAAATCAATTAAATAATATGGAATTAAACTATGAATCAATAGTAAAAAATGAAAAGATAGAATTTGAAGAAATAAGACAAAAAGTTGAAAATGAAGAAATACAAGAAGCATTAGTAATAACAGAAAATGACCAAGGCATAGATATTGAGTACATAGTTAAAAACGTATCAATGGTAAGAAATGTACCAGAAAACTTAGTAAATGCTATAACAGCAATATATAGCAATTTGCAAATATCAAAATTAAATTTAACACAAGAGCAGTTACAAAGTATTACACCAAACTTCAATTTCGAAATAAAGCAAACAGAAGAGCAAGAAGTACAAGGAAATCAATTTGCAATGATGTTAATGTCAATAGTATTATTTTATGCAATATATTTCTGTGCATATCAAGTTTCAAGTTCAATAACAACAGAGAAGACATCAAAAATAATAGAAACATTAGTAACATCAACAACACCAAAAACAATAGTATTAGGAAAGACAATAGGAATAGGAATCATAGGAATAGTACAAATAGCAGCAATAATAGCAACAGCGCTAATTTCAAATGCAATATTTTTAGAAGAGGGTGTATTAGATGGAATAATAGATTTTTCTAATGTAACACCATTTTTAGGAATAATAACAGGAATATATTTTATATTAGGATATGCAACATATGCATTATTATATGCATTAACAGGTTCAACAGTAAGCAAACCAGAAGATGTACAATCAGCAAATGGGCCAATAGCAATAATAGCAATAGTAGGATTTTATTTAGCATATTTCACAATGATGAATCCAACAAGTGAACTAAATAAAGTAGCAGCAATATTACCAATATCATCACCATTCTGTATGCCATTTAGAGTAATGATGGGAATAGCCACAAATGTTGAGATAATAATATCTTTATTAGTGCTAATTGCAACAATTTTTATAGTAGCACAAGTTTCAATAAAAATATATTCACAAGCAATTTTAAATACAGGAAGCAAGATGAATTTTAAAGAAATCGTAAAAATGTATAAAAATAAAAATGTATAAAAAACTAAAGATAAGTTAATTAATAAGGAGGAAAAGAATGAAAAAGACAGGAAATATGCTATGGGGAATAGTATTTATTGCACTAGGTCTAATATGGGGACTAAATGCATTAGGAATAACAAATATAAACGTATTTTTTAGAGGCTGGTGGACATTATTTATAATAATACCAAGCTTAATAGGAGTAATAAAAGAAGGCAGAAATACATGGAATTATATATGGCTATTTATAGGAATAGTATTATTGTTATCTGCTCAAGGTATATTGAACTTAGATAAAGTATCTGGACTAATAATTCCTGGAATATTAATAATACTAGGTTTATCATTTATACTAAGAGATACATTAAAAGGTAAAGTTATTGAAAAAGTTAAAGAATTAAATAAAGAAGAAAATGAAGAATATTATGCTACATTTTCAGGACAAAAATTAAACTTTGTACAAAGAGATTTTAAAGGAGCAAAATTAAATGCTGTATTTGGAGGGCTAGACTTAAACCTAAAAGATGCAATTATAGAACAAGATAAAGCAATCAGTGCAACAGCAGTATTTGGAGGGATAGACATAATAGTACCAAGTAATGTAAATGTTGAAGTAATATCAAATTCAATATTTGGTGGAGTGAGTAATAAAGCAACAGATAGAAAAGAAAATGCACCAACAATATATATAAAAGCATTTTGCTTGTTTGGAGGAGTTGAAATAAAATGAAAGAATTTCAAAAGATTTTAAAATATGTAGCAATAGCTTTTGGATTGTATCTAGCAATAACAATAATAAGTGCAATAGTAGGAGTTGTATTAGCAATAACAACAGGAATATATGGGATTTCATATTTAACAGAACAATCAGAAGCAAACTCTACTAATATTACAGAACAATATGAACAAGTAAATAAATTAAAATTAGAAATAGGAGCATCAAATATAGTTATAAAAGAAGAGGGAACTGTATTTAGAGTAGAAACAGAAAAAACATCTAAAACAATGATAATAAGGGAAAATCAAGGAACATTAGAAATAAGAGATACTAAAAAGAATTTATTTAATAAAGATAGGAATATAGTTATATACGTACCAGAAGGAACAAAATTTAGTGAAATACAATTAGAAATAGGCGCAGGAACAGTAAATATTAGAGACATAAATGCTGATAAAGTCGATTTTAGTTTTGGAGCAGGAAGTGTAAATATTGACAATTTAGTATGCAGTAAAACTAAAATAGAATGTGGAGCAGGAGAAGTAATAATAAACAATTCAGATTTTGGTAACACAGAATTAGATACAGGAATAGGAAGGCTTGTATATTCAGGATATTTAAGAAATAGTGCAGACATTGAATGTGGAGTAGGTGAAGTAGACTTGAACTTATTGGGTGGAGAAGAAGCCTATACAATCAAAGCTGAAAAAGGAATAGGAGACATAAGAATAAATGGTGATTCAGTTGCAAATGAATCAACAATAGGAAATGGAGAAAATAAGATTTCTATAGATGGAGGAGTAGGCAGTATTAAAATAGACATGTAAATATTATAGAAAGATATAAAATAGAATAAAATCGTTCCAAAATAAAAGGAATAAAAAAAGAAAAACCCCCATATACATTAATAAACAAAAATGTAGAGGAGGTTTTTTTATGGATATAAACATAACAAAAGAGACGTTTAATATCAATAAAATCGTATGTGAAAAAAAGGAAATAATAACTGTGCAAGGTGATATAATAGTTCCAGATTCTAAACCAGACATACTAAATACAATTAATACTAGTGGAAATGTATGTATATATAAAAAAGAAGTAATGGATGGAAAAGTAAGAATAGATGGAAACATCCTAACATATATAATGTATTTAGCAGATGAAAGTAGAGACAACATAAGAGGGATAAATACAGGATTAGATTTTTCAGAAGCTATAAATGTATCAGAAATACAAAGTGGAATGGAGGTAGAATTAAATACAAAGATAAAAGTAATAGAATGTAAAGTATTAAATGGAAGAAAAGTAGGAGTAAAAGTAAATTTAGAAGTAAGTATAAAAGCATATAGTAAAGAGGATATAAATATTGTTACAAATATGAATGATGAGAACATACAAACATTGTGTAGAAACATAAATATAAATTCATTACTAGGAGAAGGAAGCACAAAAACATATGTAAAAGAAAATATATCAATACCTGCTACAGATAATTTAGCAGAGATTTTGAGTGCACAAGCTTGTTTAGTGGATAAAGACATAAAAATTAGTTACAATAAAGTACTTGCAAAATCAGAAGTAGAAATAAAATTAGTATATTTAACAGAAGATGGAAGAATATGTATATCTCGAAACAGAGTACCATTAGTTGGATTTATAGATATGCCTAACATTAAAGAGGAGAATATATGTGAAACACCATATATGATAAAAAATATTATTATAAAACCAAATGCAGTAGAAGAACATTCTGTATATATAGAATTAGAAGTTGAAATAACATGTAAAGTATATGAAGAAAAAGAGATAAAAGTAATACAAGATATGTATTGCCCTGGAGAAAAGATGTTATTTGATACAAATACAGTAAATACTATAACAAATAAACAATGTAAAAGAAATATTTGTAGTATTAGAGAAAAAGTAAATATTCCAGAATTAGAAAATGGAAACATAATAGATGTAGAAATAAATCCAATAATTAATAAGGAAAATAAGTTAAATGGAAAAATAATATTTGAAGGAGAATTAGAATTAAACTTTATATATATAGAAACTTCAACAGTAGGAGTAAACACTAAAAAAATTAATCTACCATTTGAACACACAATTGATGGAATTGAAAACATAGAAAATAGTAGAGTTGATACAACGATAGATGTTAATGCACAAGAGTTTGCAAACCAAGCTGGAGTAGTAAATTCTAATGTGGATTTAAACTTTGAAACAAATATGTATAGAAATTCTGAGATACCAGTAATTGATAATATATCAGTAGAAGAGGAAGAAAATTTAGAAGATTATAGTGTAATTATTTATGTTGTAAAAAAAGGAGATACTTTATGGAATATAGCTAAAAGGTTTGGAAGTACAGTTGATGACATAGTGAGAGTAAATGGAATAGAAAGACCAGATAAACTAAATGTAGGAGAAAAAATATATATACCTAAATATGTATTAAAAAGAGCAAAAGAGCCTATTACAATATCTCAAAATGTATAATAAAATTTATTCTAGAAGAAGATTTATAATAAAGCCAAGATTTAAAAGTAAGACGCCAAATTCAAATAAATGGAATCTAAAGAAGAAAAGAAAAATACTTAAGATACTAACAATAATTGTATTAGCAATAATAATTTATAGGGCATTAATAAGTTATATAAATCCAGTGTTTGAGGCTTTGTGTGACGAAAAGGTAAAAGCAGAAGCAACAATAATTACAAATCAGCAGTCAACGATTTTCATGAATAAGTATCAGTATAATGATTTATACACTATAGAAAAAGATGGAGAAGGAAATATTACTCTAATAAAGGCTAATGTAGTTCCAATAAACAACATGATTTCTGATTTAACAGAAAATATTCAACATGAATTTAATAAAATAGAAGAAGACAAAATTCATATCCCAATTGGTAGCTTAGCTGGAAATTATTTTTTTGCAGGCTCAGGTCCAGAAATTCCTATTAAAGTCTTAATTGAGGGGACTCTTGATACAGAAGTGAAAAGCGAATTTATAGCACAAGGAATTAATCAAACAATTCATAGGACTTATGTTGAGTTTATTTGTGATATGAAAATTCTAACTCCTATAAAGAATTATTCAAAGTCTATTACAAATCAAGTTATGGTTGCAGAACATGTTATTCTTGGTCAAATTCCAGATACTTATTATAATTTGGATGGTTTTGATAGCCCAAAAGATACATTAGATACACTGAATTAACATTAATTAAAGTACAAACAAAAAAGTAGCAAGGAAACTTGCTATTTTTGATATTATGGGACAAAATAGAGATAACAAGAAATAATTGACAATAAATCAAGAGTAGTCACACTAATAGAGCTTATTATATTGAACAATAATTTTGTTGGAAAAAAGTCGAGCCAAAAGCAAAAGAGGTATTGACAAGAATAGCCAATTAAAATATAATGCAAACAGCACACAAAATGCTTTTACACATAGAGAAATAATAGAAAATAAAAAGCAGAAATGAATAAAAAAGTGAAAAGAAGAGAAACATAAGAAGAATGAAAGGGATGGGATATACAAATGTATGAAGTTAAGTATGTGAAAGAAAAGAAGGAAAAAGTAGGAGAAAAGAGAGGAATAACGCTGATAGCATTTGCTATTAGTAGGAAATGCGTTCGATATGAGGAAAGAGCTTGAAAGCCATGTGAGAGAAGAGAAAAAGAGAGAAAAGTTTAGCCGAGTTGAAGTAAAAGTTTACATGAATATGGTGTAAAATTGATAAAAAAATCAAAAAGTAGAATTGTTATCTTAAAAAAATTGTAATAACATTATAGTATAAAAAATGAAAAGGAGCGATTCTATATGAAAAAAATAAAAGCAAAATTAAGTGCTAGAGATGAAAAGTTAATTATACAAGCATTAGTCGAAAAGA
>JAAVXM010000029.1 GCA_022790575.1 Clostridia bacterium
TAGTTACAAATGGAGATGAGTTTCAAAAATATTTAGATACTCAAAGTAAATTTGAACAATATTCAGTAGGAAATGCTTTTTTAGTAATGGCACAAATGCCAGATGCAACACAATTAAGAGATTATGAAAGTTGGAGAAATAGTGGAGCATATTTGAAAAAATATCCTAATGCAGTAAAAATATTAGAACCAGGAGATACCTATATGAGAGAAGATGGTTCAGTAGGAACAAATTATAATGTCAAAAAAGTATATGATATATCACAAGTAAATTCAAAACAAAAAAATAGACAAATGAGGTATAATGATAAGATTTTATTAAAGATATTTTTAAATAGCAGTAGTTCAAAAGTAAAAATAGTTGATAAAATACCCAATACAGAAAAAAAAGCATTATACGATTTAGGAACAGATACACTTTTTATTGCAAGAGGAGCAGAATCGCCTAAAATATTTTATGAAGTTGCAGAAGAACTTGCAAAACAAGAAATAGGAGAAAACACATTAGGAGATAGTTACAAAAATTATTGTGTATCTTATATGCTATGTAAAAAGTATGGTATTAATGTATCAAACTATAATTTTGAAGAAATAGCAACAAGTTTGAATAGTTTAGAAGCAAGAGAAATAAGACTAGAACTAGAACCAGTAAGAAATGCTATGGAAAGTATAAGTAATCGTGTATCAGAACAAATACAGAAATTAACGAAAGAAAGTAAGAACAAAGAAAATGTGAGATAGGAGGAATAACTTTTTGGAAGAAAAAAGAATATTTGTTATAAATAGATATGATTACAATTTTTTATTAAATGTATTAAATGAATATCGACATCAATTAATAAGACAAGGAAAATCAACAGAACTTGTAAATGAAATGTTATTAAAGCTAATAAATACACCTATGCAAAAGAAAGCATTATTTAGGAGAGAAAAAGCAAGACATGACAGATAATAATAAAACGAATACAGTTTTATATATTATAGGAATAATTCCAGTAATATGGTTAGCCCTTTTAATAGCACCATATATAGATGGTGGACTGATTGAAATTGTAAAAGAATTTCCAAATGCAATATATAATCCATTAAGGATAACTTTTTGTGAAGAAAGCATAAAAGTTGTCCTTTTTTCTTTACTTATTTACTTTATGGGAATAAGTATTTATGAATCTACAAAGAAAAATTATAGAAGAAAAGAGGAACATGGTTCAGCAAAATGGGGAAATGCAAAAACTTTAGATAAAAAGTATAAACAAAATCCAATAAGTGATAACAAGATATTAACACAAAATGTAAAAATAGGATTAGATGGAAAAAAGCATAAAAGAAACTTAAATGTTTTAATATGTGGTGGAAGTGGAGCAGGTAAAACAAGATTTTATGCAAAACCAAATATTATGCAGTGTAATTGTTCTTTTGTTTGCCTAGATCCAAAACGGAGAACTTTTAAAAGATACAGGAAATCTTTTAGAGAAAAAAGGTTATGAAATAAGAGTTTTAGACTTAATAAACATGGAAAAAAGTCATTGTTATAATCCATTAGTATATTTAAAAACAGATAATGATGTCCAAAGATTAGTAACAAATTTATTTAAAGCTACAACTCCAAAGGGTTCACAAAGTCAAGATCCTTTTTGGGACACTTCAGCAAGTATGCTATTATTAGCACTTATTTTTTATTTAAAGTATGAAGCACCAGAAGATGAGCAGAATTTTCCAATGATAATGGAAATGTTAAGAGCAGGAGAAGTTCATGAAGATGATGATAGTTATGCAAGTCCATTAGATAAACTATTTAACCAATTAGAAAAAAGAAA
Source organism: Clostridia bacterium (assembly GCA_022790575.1). GTDB lineage: Bacteria > Bacillota > Clostridia > TANB77 > CAG-508 > CAG-269. Next base: position 1,817 of record JAAVXM010000029.1, read on the forward strand.
TCCCTATCATATAGCAGTTAAGTATTATAGAGATTATCGTTCTGGTTCAGCTAAAACTTTGAAGTCAATTCAAATAACATTAGCTTCAAGACTAGAAAAATTTAATTTAAGTAGTTTATCAAATCTAGTTTTAATAGATGAATTAGACTTAGCGAGTATAGGAGAAAAGAAAGTAGCACTATTTGCACTTATACCAGATAATGACACATCTTTCAATTTTCTAGTAAGTATTTTATATACACAATTATTTCAGCAACTTTTTTATATAGCAGACCATAAGTATGGAGGTAGCTTGCCAGTACATGTTCACATGGTTATGGATGAGTTTGCAAATGTAAGTTTGCCTAATGATTTTGACAAGATTTTATCTGTAATGAGATCTAGATCAGTATCTGTTAGCATTATTCTTCAAAATCTTGCACAATTAAAAGCTCTTTTTGAAAAACAATGGGAAAGTATTGTAGGAAACTGTGATGAATTTCTTTATCTTCGGTGGTAATGAACAATCTACACATAAGTATGTTAGTGAATTATTAGGTAAAGAAACAATAGATATGAATACTTATGGTAAAAGTTCTGGTAGAAGCGGTAACTATTCAACTAATTATCAAATTGGAGGAAGAGAATTGATGACTCCAGATGAAGTTAGATTACTTGATAATAAGTATGCACTTCTTTTTATAAGAGGAGAAAGACCAGTAATGGATTTTAAATATGATATTTTAAAACATCCAAATGTAGTATTCACAACAGATGGAAAAGGAAAACCATATATACATGGAGGAACAGATAAAGCAAAAGCAACAATAGCTTTAAATGATGAAAATATACAAGACAATAATTATATTGATGTAGAAAAATTAAAAGATATTCAAGAATTAGAGAAAATAGGAAGTGATTATGAACTTATTACTTCTGAAGAATATATAGATAAATTTTTTAATGGAGGATTTTAAAAATAAATGAGAAATAAATTAATTAATAATATAAAAAATAAGCTAAATAAACAATTTGCACTAAAATTAGTAAAAAGAAGTATGATAATAATTTTATATATTATAGCATTATTTGTAGCACAAGCCTCACATGTATTTGCAGCAGATGAGCCATTAACTGTAATAAATAATCTTTCAAACTTTATATTTGGACTAATTAGAGCAGTTGGAATGATAATTTTAGGATTTGGAGTAGTACAAGTAGGTATGTCATTAAAATCACATGATCCAAGTCAAAGAGCAAATGGTTTTATGACACTTGCAGGAGGAGTTGTGATAACATTTGCAAAAGAAATATTAAATATTATAACAGGTGGTTAAAATTTTTTAGAAGTAGATTATAAAAAAAGTAATCTACTTCTTTTAATTTTTACAAGGAGGTTAGAAATATAAAAGAAAATAAAAAATATCAAATAATTTATGCAGATCCCCCCTGGCAATATAAAGTGTGGTCAGAAAAAGGAAAAGGACACTCAGCAGAAAATCATTATAAAACAATGAGTATAAACGATATTTGTAAATTGCCAATAGAAAGAATAGCAGACGAAAATTGTATATTGTTTTTATGGGTTACATTTCCTTGTTTGTTAGAAGGACTTAAAACAATGAAAGAATGGGGATTCAAGTATAAAACTTGTGGCTTTACATGGGTTAAGAGAAATAAGAAAAGTGATAGTTGGTTTTTTGGATTAGGATATTGGACAAGAGCAAATGCAGAAATATGTCTTATTGGAACAAAAGGAAGAATTAAAAGAATTTCAAAATGTATACCACAAATAGTAGATACACATATAGAAGAACATAGTAAAAAACCAGCAGTTGTTCGAGATAGAATAGTGGAACTTGTTGGTGATTTGCCAAGAATCGAACTATTTGCAAGACAAAAAGTAAATGGCTGGGATGTATGGGGAAATGAAGTAGAAAGTGATATAGACTTAATAAACTACCAAACTGAAAAGAGAGGAGAATGCAACATAAATGAGAAAACTCAAGCAATTAGAAATGACAGTAAAAGAAATCTTAAAGAATGATGAACTATCAAGAAAAGATGACTGCTATTTAATATTACAAGTTATAAGTAAGCTATATCCTAATGAAATTGGAAAGAAATTTGAAACAGTATTGTTTCATGCAAAAAACAAAGGTATAAGTTTTGAAAGTATAACAAGATGCCGTAGAAAACTACAAGAGAAAAATCCAGAATTAAGGGATGAAGAAACAGTAAAAAATAGAAATAAAAAACAAAAGGAATATATTAAATATTCAGTAGAAAATTAGGAGGTGGTAAAGTAATGAGTGATAATTGGGTAGTTGGTAATTTGCAATATGCAATAGAAACATGGAACTCAAAATTATCAGAAATATGGACACTTGTATCACAATCGCCAGTTGATTTTAAAGGTGGAGCAATTTGGAATGTAATAACAAACATACATGGAGCAGTACAAGCTATTGCATTAGCATTACTTGTATTGTTTTTTGTTGTAGGAGTAATGAAAACTTGTCGGAAGTTTTCATGAAGTCAAAAAGCCAGAACATGCTTTTAAATTATTCATAAGGTTCGCATTAGCAAAAGGACTAGTTACTTATGGATTAGAGTTAATGATGGCTATATTTAAAATTGTTCAAGGACTAGCAAGTACAATAATGAATGCAGCAGGATTTGGAGGAACAACACAAACAGTCCTTCCAAATGAAATAATAAAAGCTGTTGAATCATGTGGATTTTTTGAAAGCATACCTTTGTGGGCAGTAACTTTAATACGGAGGACTTTTTATAACAGTACTATCATTTATTATGATTTTATCTGTATATGGTAGATTCTTTAAGATTTATTTATATACAGCAATTTCTCCAGTAGCATTTTCAAGTTTTGGAGGAGAACCAACACAAAATATAGGAAAAAGTTTTATAAAAGGTTATTGTGCAGTATGTCTTGAGGGAGTAATTATAATGTTATCCTGTGTTATATTTTCACTTTTTGCAGCAAGTCCACCAGTAGTAGATGCAAATGCGACAGCTGTAACGATGGTGTGGAAATATATAGGAGAACTTATATTTAATATGTTAGTTCTTGTAGGTACAGTCAAAATATCAGATAGATTAGTAAGAGAAATGCTAGGATTATAATTAAAATTTTATTTGTTGTCCAGTTGTTTTATTGTGCATATTTCCATTTTCATCAAATGTAATGTCATCTATTGAAATATTGTTTTCTCTTGCTTTTTTTAGTTGCCATTGGACAAAGTCTGTTAGTGCTTCATCTTCTGAATTTGAACGAAACTTATTTTTAATGGCTTTTATCAAGGAAAAAATCCAACTTAAAGTAACAAGACCTATAAGAATATATAGACCAATTAAAACAAGTTGTTCATTTTTGCTTGTCCAATCTGTAAAAAGTGTACTAATAGTAGCTACTAGAAAATATATAAAAGGAATAGTAAGTCGAAGTTTTCCAGCAACTTTAAAAATAAGAGAAAGAACAGTTAATAAAATAGTTGTACTTATTAAAATAATAATACTTGGTATCATATTAAATCACCTCATGTGCTTAATTATACCATAAAAAAACAATATTACAATCTTAAAATAAAAAAGGAGGCAAAAATTGGAAGTAAAAATAAATAGAGAAATAAGAGAATACACTGAAAGTATATTTTTTGGACTGTCTATTCGACAGTTCATTTTTTCTATATGTGCATGTATTATAGCAGTCATTTTGTATTTCATATTAAGACCATATTTTGGAATAGAAACATTAAGTTGGGTATGCATTTTAGGTGCAGTACCTTTTGCTGTATTAGGGTTTGTAAGATACAACGGAATGACAGCAGAAAAGTTTATTGTAGCATGGATAAAATCAGAAATATTAACACCTAAAAAATTAACATTTAAACCAATTAATTTTTATGATGAACTATGCAAAAACAAAATGGAGGATAAAAAGAGTGGAAGAAGATTATTTAAAAATAACAGATCGAGTAATGACAATTCAAAAATATGTAAGAAAGACTAATATTTGTGGTGGTAGAGTTGCAGATGTTGTAGATAGTAAAAAAGATTTAACACAATATTTTTTAGAAACATTTGCAGATGGCGAGCTTATATATGTTCAAGATGAACAAGCAATATTTAGAGTGAAATCAAGATCAATAATGGTTTATAAAAGTGATCTACCAAAATTAAAAGAACAAGAAAGAAAAGAAAGAGAACAATTAATAGAAAGAAATAGAAAAAAACGAAGTAAAGAAAGGGATGAAAGATAGTGAAAACATTAAGTAATCTATTTAAAAAAGATAAAGAAAAGTTTGTTGTTCCTAGAAGTGTACAAGATTTAATTCCAGCAAAAACTATATGGGAAGATGGTATTTTCCTTGTTGGAAAAAATAAATATTCAAAATGTTATAGATTTAGTGATATAAATTATGCAGTAGCAAGCAGAGAAGATAAAGAAGCCATGTTTTTAGAATACTCAGAACTATTAAATTCATTTGATACAGGGGCGACAACAAAAATTACAATAGCAAATAGAAGATTAAATAAAATAGATTTTGAAAAAACAATAATGCTACCAATGGAACAAGACAAGCTAGATGAATATAGAGAAGAATATAATAAAATGTTATTAAGTAAAGTTTCTGGAGCAAATGGAATTATACAAGAGAAATATATTACAATTTCCATAGATAAAAAAAGTATAGAAGAAGCAAGAAGTTATTTTATAAGAGTAGGAACAGACTTGATAAACCATTTTAAAGAATTAGGTTCAAACTGTGTAGAATTAGATGCAGTTCAAAGATTAAGAATATTATTTGACTTTTACAGGGTAGGAGAAGAAACGAATTTTAATTTTGATATGTTAGATAATATGAGAAAAGGTCATAGTTTCAAAGATTTTATTTGTCCAGATACAATGGAGATTGCAAGTGATTATTTCAAAATAGGGAATAGATATGGTAGAGTTATATTTTTAAAAGAATATGCAAGTTATATTAAAGATAGTATGGTAGCAGAATTAACTGACATAAACAGAAATATAATGATGAGTATTGATGTTATACCAGTACCAATGGATGAAGCAGTAAGAGAAGCAGAAAATCGTAGACTAGGAATAGAAACAAATATAACAAACTGGCAAAGAAGACAAAATGTAAATAATAACTTTAGTGCTATAATACCTTATGATATGGAACAACAAAGAGAACAATCAAAAGAATTTTTAGATGATTTAATAACAAGAGATCAAAGAATGTTCTTATCAGTTTTAACAATGGTTCATACAGCAGAAACAAAAGAACAATTAGATAATGATACAGAAGCATTATTAACAACAGCAAGTAAGCATTTATGTCAGTTTGCAGTACTAAAATTTCAACAAATAGATGGACTAAATACAGCAATGCCATTTGGAACAAGAAAAATAGATACATTAAGAACATTAACAACAGAAAGTTTAGCAGTATTTATACCATTTAGAGTACAAGAGATTAGACATGATAACGGAGTTTACTACGGACAAAATGTTATATCAAAAAATATGATAATAGCAGATAGAAAGAGATTATTAAATGGTAATTCATTTATATTAGGAGTAAGTGGAAGTGGGAAAAGTTTTATTGCAAAAGAAGAAATTGTGTCAATAATGCTACGAGATTCTAATGCAGATATAATAATTGTTGATCCAGAAAGAGAAGAAAGTTCACTTGTAAAATCGTTAGGTGGAGAAGTAATAAAAATATCAGCAACAAGTGGAAATCATATAAATGCAATGGATATGAACAAAGATTATGGGGATGGAGCAAATCCAGTAATATTAAAATCAGAGTTTATATTATCATTGTGTGAACAGTTGATAGGAAGTAATAATTTAGGAGCGAAACAAAAGTCAATTATAGATAGATGCACAGCAAGTGTTTATAGATACTATCAACAAGGAAATTATCAAGGAACACCACCAACATTACAAGATTTTTATGAAGAATTATTAAAACAAAAAGAACCAGAAGCAAAAGAAATAGCATTAGCAATAGAACTATTTGTAAATGGTAGCTTAAATACATTTGCAAAAACAACAAATGTAGATACAGATAATAGATTAATTTGTTATGATATACTAGATTTAGGAAAGCAATTACTACCAATAGGAATGTTAGTTGTATTAGATTCAATTTTAAATAGAATAACGGAAAATAGAGCTAAAGGTAGAAATACCTTTATTTTTATTGATGAAATATACCTTTTATTCCAACATGAGTATTCAGCAAACTTCTTATTTACACTATGGAAAAGAGTTAGAAAATATGGAGCATATTGCACAGGTATTACTCAAAATGTTGAAGATATGTTACAAAGCCATACAGCAAGAACAATGTTAGCGAACAGTGAATTGATAATCATGTTAAATCAAGCCTCAACAGATAGAATAGAACTTGCAAAATTATTAAATATATCAGAGTTACAAATGAGTTATATTACAAATGTAAATGCAGGAGAGGGATTAATAAAAATAGGAAGTTCACTAATACCATTTGCTAATAAATTTCCAAAAAATACAAAATTATATAAATTGATGACAACGAAACCAGGAGAGGGTGCAATAATGTAATGAAAAAGTTATTATATATAGCAAGTATAGTGTTACTAATAGGTATGATGCTTATTAGTAGTTACTTTGTTTTTAAGGAATTAAAAGGAAATAAGGAACAAGAGAAAGTATTTGAAGAACTTACAGAAATAGTAGAAAAAAGCAATGATAATGAAGAAAGTAAAAAAAGAGATTTACAACAATTATATAAAATAAATAATGATTTTGTAGGATGGTTAGACATAGAAAATACAACTATAAGCTATCCAATAATGCAAACAAAAAATAATCCTAATTATTATTTAAAACGAGATTTTTATAAAAAATATTCAAGCTATGGAACTCCTTATATATCAGAACAATGCAATATTTATGAAAGTGATAATCTTATAATATATGGTCATCACATGAAAAATAAAGCAATGTTTGGAACATTAGAAAATTATAAAAGCAAAGAATATTATAATAATCATAAAATAATAACATTTGAAACATTAGAAAAAAACAGAAAATATGAAATATTTGCGGTATTTAAAACAGTTGCATATAGCAATAATGGTTTTAAATATTATAACTTTACTGATTTACAAAATAATGAAGAATACAAGAGTTTTATAAATAAATGTAAACAACTTTCCTTTTATGAAACAAACAAAGAACCTAAATATGGAAATAAACTCATTACACTTTCTACCTGTGAATATAGCAATAAAAACGGAAGATTAGTAATTGTAGCTTATGAAGTAAATAGTTAGGTGGTGGAGAAATGGCAGATATAAAAGTGAAACAAAGTAAAAAAGGAACAATAAAGACTTTAAATAAAAATGTAATAAAAGTTCAAAAAATTAAAGATAATTTAGTATCAGCAAAAGAAAAAACAAAAGAAACTTATGAAAAAGATTATAATTCAGGAACAGACTATGCAACTAATAGAATAACAAGAGCTATGACAAATACACCTAATAATGTTTATAAAGCAAATAAAATAGGACAGAATAATTTTAGAAAAACACAAGAGAATTTACACAAAGCAAAAGAGAATATAAGAAAAATAAAAAATAAGAGTAAAATAAAACAAAGAGCAAAGAACATTTCAAAACTTAGAAAAAATACAATGAAAACAGCTAAAACAACAATAAAAACAGCAGACAGAACAGCTAAAACAGTAAAAGAAACAACAAAAGCAACTGCTAAATCAAGTAAAAAAGCAATTCAGACTGCAAGGCAAACGGCAAAAGCTACAGTTCATGCTATTAAAGTTACAGTAAAAGCAACAATAACAGCAATAAAAGCAATAATAGCTGGAACGAAAGCATTAATTTCAGCTATTATTGCAGGAGGCTGGGTAGCAGTAATTATTATAATTGTTATTTGCTTGATAGCCCTATTATGTAGTTCATTTTTGGGGATATTTTTCTCAAGTGAAGAAACATCGTCTAATGGGAAAAATATGAGTTCAGTAATATCAGAAATAAATAACGAATTTATATCAAAAATAACTAATATACAAATTAACACAGCACATGATGAATATGATATAAACTCTAATCGTGCAGAATGGAAAGATATTCTAGCTATTTATGCAGTTAAAGTAAGTAATGGACAAGATGAAACAGATGTAATCACATTGTCAGAAGAAAAAATACAAATATTAAAAACAGTTTTTTGGGATATGAATAATATATCATCAAGCACAGAAAAAGTAACAAAGCAAATAACAACTACTGATGATAAAGGAAATAATAAAACAGAAGATAAAGAACAAACTATACTTCATATTACTATAACAAGTAAAAGTGTAGAAGAAATGATACAAATGTATAATTTTAATGAGAATCAAAAAAGACAAATAGCAGAATTACTAAATGAAAAATATGCGAAAATGTGGTCAGGGGTAATATATGGCTCATCAGTAGGAAATAGTGATATAGTAGAAGTCGCAAGACAGCAAATAGGAAATATAGGAGGTCAACCTTACTGGTCATGGTATGGTTTTAGTTCAAGAGTAGAATGGTGTGCATGTTTTGTAAGTTGGTGTGCAAATGAATGTGGTTATATACAAGCAGGAATTATTCCTAAATTTGCAGGTTGTCAAGCAGAAGGTGTTTCATGGTTTAAAACTTGTGGGCTATGGAAAGATGGAGGATACACACCAAAAACAGGAGATATAATATTTTTTGATTGGGCAGATTCTAATGATGGACAAGCAGATCATGTTGGAATTGTAGAAAGAGTAGAAAATAACAAAGTTTATACTATTGAGGGAAATACTAGAGGAGATATGTGTAAACAGAATGAATACGGTATAAACAGTAGTGTTATTTTAGGTTATGGAACACCTGCTTATCAATAAAAATATATAGTTATAGTAAAATTTAAAAGCCAAAATAATTTACGAAAAAAATGTAAATTGTTTTGGCTTTTTTTGTGTTTTTAAAAATTTTTTATGATATAATTTTGCTAGAATGAAAAGGAGGAACTTATATGCTAGAAGATATAACAGTTTTATGCCATAGTAGTATAAAAATAAATAAAGAAAAAGTAATATATATAGATCCATTTAAAATAGATAAAAATTATAATGATGCAGATATAATTTTTATAACACATGACCATTATGACCACTATTCAGAAGAGGATATAGATAAAGTAAAGAAAGAAGATACAGTCATTATAGTACCAGAAGAATTATTAACAAAAGTATTAAGAAAAGGATTTAAACAAGATTATATAATTACAGTAGAACCAAATAAAAGCTATATGGTAGACGGACTTAAATTTGAAACAATATTAGCTTATAATACAAACAAACAATTTCATCCAAAAGAAAATGGATGGGTAGGTTACATTATAGAGATAAAAGATATTAGATATTATATTGCAGGAGATACGGACATAACTGAAGAAAACAAAAAGGTAAAATGTGATGTGGCATTTGTTCCAGTTGGTGGTACATATACAATGGATTTTAAAGAAGCAGCTAATCTAATAAATGAGATACAACCTAAAATAGCAGTACCAATACATTATGGAAGTGTTGTTGGAACAAAGCAAGATGCAATAGATTTTTCAAAGTTATTAAATCCAAAAATAGAATGTAAAATATTAATGAAATAAGGGGAATATACAATGAATTTACTAAATAGATGTACTACAAAAGAAATAAAATTATTAGAAAATATAGGACTAAATGTTGAAGATAAAGATTATACAAATGAAGAACTAAGAAGATATGA
>JAAVXM010000030.1 GCA_022790575.1 Clostridia bacterium
AAAAGAATACAAAGACCCGTTAAACGGGTCATAAGAGACGCATGCGTCGGAACAGCTATGAGCCTTGAGGCTCTGCTTGTAACATAGCCTTTTAGGCGTTATGAGTAAAAAGCCCCCAGCTAAGCTGGGGGAAAATTACTTTTAGTTAATAAAATATTGAAAAATGGAAATAATATGATAAAATAAGGCTAGAATAAAATACAAAGAAAGAAAATTATTAGACTTTCATTGTAAAAGCCAAAAGAAAAAGTAGCCAGTAGGCGGAAAGAGAGGAAAATATGGATAGAAAAGTAAAAGTAGTACAATATGGTGTAGGAAAAATGAGTTTATACACAATGAGATATGTATATGAAAAAGGAGGAGAAATAGTAGGAGCAGTTGACATCAATCCAGATGTTATAGGAAAAGACATAGGAGAAATACTAGGAACAGAAAATAAAGGAGTAATAGTAACAAGTGCAGAAAATGCAAGACAAATGTTGCAAGAAGCAAAACCAGATGTATGTATAGTAACAACAATGAGTTTATTAAATGATGTAGAAGAGCCATTAATGTTATGTGCAGAATTGGGAATAAATGCTATTACAACATGTGAAGAAGCATTTTACCCAGCAAATTCAAATCCAGTGTTAACAAATAAGATAGATGAATTAGCAAAGAAAAATAATTGTACAATTACAGGAAGTGGATATCAAGACATATATTGGGGACAATTAATATCATCAATTGCAGGTTCAACACAAAAAATAACAAAAATAAAAGGAAGTTCAAGTTACAATGTAGAAGAATATGGAATTGCACTAGCAAAAGCACATGGAGCTGGGTTAACACTAGAAGATTTTGATAAGGAAATTGCATCTGTTGACAGAATAAGTGATGAAGAGAGACAAAAAGTAATAAATAGTGGAGAATATTTACCATCATATATGTGGAATGTAAATGGATGGCTATGTGAGAAATTAGGATTAACAGTTACATCTCAAACACAAAAATGTGTACCTCAAACTCATAAAGAAGATTTATATTCTTCAACATTGAATATGACAGTAAAAGCAGGAGATGCTACAGGTATGAGTGCTGTAGTTACAACACAAACAGCAGAAGGTATTGTAATTGAAAGTGAATGTATTGGAAAAGTATATGCACCAGATGAATTTGACAAAAATGAATGGACTGTATATGGAGAGCCTGATACAACAATAGTTGTAGAAAGACCAGCAACAGTTGAACTTACATGTGCTTCTGTTGTAAATAGGATACCAGATATTATAAATGCAGAGGCAGGATATGTTCCAACAGAGAGATTTGGAGAACTTAATTTTAAAATTAAACCATTAAATGAATATGTAAAATAAATTAAAACTACCCTAGATATTTTCTTTAAATATTTAGGGTAAAATTATTTTTGGAATTAGACTCAAATTGTAATAGATTTTACTGTTTTGTTTATAAATAATATCTTGACTTAAATATGTATTTAATATAGAATGTAAAAAGTAAAGAGGGGAGTTGGAACAAATGAAAACAAATAAAAGTAATGGAGTAACATTGATAGTTCTTGTTATTACAATTATAGTATTATTGATTTTAGCATCAATAAGTATAGCAACATTAATGGGGAAAAATGGTAGCGTCAATAAGGCAATAAGTGCCAAAGAAGCAGAAGAGAAAGCAGAAGAAAGAGAAATGATAGTATTAGCAGCTACTAAAGCAATTGGAGAAGACGTATTTGGAGATTTAAAATATGAAAAACTGAAAAATGAATTAGACAAAATAATAAAAAAAGATGCAGGAAGAGAATATAAAATAACTCCAGAACATAATGCAACAGAATATACAGTCACATATTTAGACACAAATAGAAGTTATACAGTAGATGATGATGGGAATGTTAAAGAATAAATAATTGTAGGAGACAATAAACCAGGGGAAAACGAGCCAGATGAAAATATAGAATATACAAATGTTGTTATTAATAATGACTTAACAAATTATAATACAATTTTACAAGAAGTAACATTTGTATATCAAATTATTGCAGAATATAAAGGTAAAGAGGTTTATAATAATGTAATTGGTGTAAGACATAATGGAGCAGGAGAGAAAATAGAAATGACAGAAGAAGTAATTCCATTAGGAGCTAAAGTAACAGTAAGGCCTGCATATTGTGCTCCAGCATATGACTTAGCAAATTCAGATGAAATAGTTATAAATGAATTAACAAATGATAATAATACAGTAAGTTATTCAACTAGATATAATGGAGGCAATATTGCACAACGTTCTTCAATTGGAAAATTTTCAAAAGCAAGTAATGAGAATGAATGGCAATGGGAGAATGACAATCAAGCAAGTAAGTTATTTAATATTAGTTGTAATAATATGACATTAAATGCGGTTTTTCTTGCTGGAGATGGTTACGACAAAAGGGATAACGTTACATCTAGAGCTACTGAAGGGGGACATACAGTAACTCTAGGAGATTTATTTACTAATGGTGCCTTTATCAGATTAAAAATAATTACACCAGTACCTATAGAATTAAGTTGCCAAGAGTCTACTAATGTATGGAATCAAAGTGAAGATGAATACTGGTATTATGAACCAATATTTGTAAAAGGAAATACAACAGAAGAATTAAAAATAATAGTTGATGGACAAAAGGCATTAAATAACTTTAACACAGTAATTGCTATTGAAGCAGTTCCAGTTATGTATGATGAAGCTGGAATCCCATATGCAGATTGGAATTATAAATCTTCAGAAAATTTAGACACTTGAAAAAATAGGGGAAAAGTTATATAATATCTGCTGAGGAAGAAATAAAATGGAAAAATATTTAGATTTAAGAAACAAAAAAGAATATAAGGGAATAGAAGAAGCAGGGCAGAAAATAAAAGCAGGGGGGCTTGTACTATTCCCAACAGAAACAGTATATGGATTAGGAGCAAACGGATTAAACAGTGAGGCAGTAGAAAAAATATATAGTGCAAAAGGTAGAAAGTCAGACAACCCATTAATACTTCATATTTCAAATTTAGAGATGTTATCAAAAATAGCACAAGGAATAACAAAAGTTGAGCAGAAATTAATACAAGCATTTTTTCCTGGGCCATTTACAATAATTTTAAAAAGAACAGATATTGTGCCAGATGTTGTTACAGCAGGATTAGAAACAGTAGGGATTAGAATGCCAAGTGGAGAAATAGCAAGAAGACTAATAGAAGAAGCAGGAGTTCCAATTGCAGCACCGAGCGCAAATATATCAGGGAAGCCAAGTGGAACAAATGTACAAGACATATATGAAGAATTAAAAGACAAAGTAGATATTATAATTGATGGAGGAGAAACTGAAGTCGGATTAGAATCAACAGTAGTTCAAGTAATAGATGAAATTCCACATATACTAAGACCAGGAAAAATAACAGCAGAGCAGATAAAAGAAGTAGTTGGAAATGTAGAGATAGATAAACACATATTAAATAAAACAGAAAAAGACCAAAAGATACTATCTCCTGGAATGAAATATCGTCATTATGCACCAAACTCAAAATGTTTGTTAGTATATAGTAAAGAAAAAGATAAATTAGTCAACAAAATAAAAGAAATAGCAAATACTTATGACAATCCATTAATAATATCAAAAAGTGATAATATAGAAAACTTTAGTGAATTTAAAACTATTGATATGGGTAACACTTTAGAAGACATTTCAAAAAACATATTTACAGTATTAAGAAAAGTTGATAAAGAGAAGCCAAGTATAGTAATAATTGAAGGAGTTTCAAGAGATGGAATAGGACTAGCAATAATGAATAGACTAATTAGAGCTTGTGAATATAATTATATTGAAGTATAAAAATAAGTAATAAATTATAAGTAAGTTAGGGGAGATGTCATGGATTGGTTAGGACTATTAGTCTCATATTTGTATATAGGGTTAGTAATAGTAGCTGCAAAGATATTTGAGAAAAAAGGAAAAGAGATAAGTAGAAAGTTTATACATATAATGTTAGGCAATTGGTGGATAATAGCTATGTTTTGCTTTTCAAATGTATGGTTTGCGATAATAGGACCAGCATCATTTGTAATTATAAATTATATTTCATATAAAAAAGGCATAATAAAAGTAATGGAAAGAGATGAACAAGATGGTATAGGAACAGTATATTATGCATTATCATTGTTAATACTAGCAATAATAACATTTGGAATATATAAAAATCCTGTTATGGGGTTAATTCCAACATTAGTAATGGCATATGGAGATGGTTTTGCTGCTGTATTTGGGAAACTTATAAAAAGTAAAAAATATAAGTTAGGAGATACTAAAAAGTCATTTGCTGGTTCATTAACAATGTTTATAATATCTACAGTTTTAATTGGTGGATACTTGATGTTTACACATAGTGATATTTTCTGGCAAACAGCTCATTGGCCGCTTGTTTCTGCTTTAATGGCATTTGCAATAACAGCAGTAGAAGCTATTTCTGGAAAAGGAACAGATAATATTACAGTTCCATTAGGAACTTTAGCAATGTTGATATTAATAGGGTAACAAATTGACATATATATAATACATATAAATGAATAGAGGAATTTTACATGAATAGAGAATTATTAAATGAGTATAAAGACAAAGATAATAAAATTTTATTAGCACAAATTATGGATAAAGCTGAAATGTCAGAAAGCAAGAATAAAATAGAAAATACAGAATTTTTAGATATGGCGCAAATTGAACTAGTACAAAATTTCATTAAAAAGTTAAATTTAGAAAATTATATTTTATATGGGGGATTTCGAGAAGCAGAAAGAAAGATAGCTGTATTTTATCCAGAAAAATTTAATTCAGTTATTGTAGAAAAAAACTTGTCAAATATTATACAAATTATAAGAATAGAATTACCAGAGGAACTTAAAGGGAAATACACACATAGAGATTATTTAGGTGCTGTTATAAAACTTGGAGTAAAAAGAGAAAAAGTAGGAGACATAGTTGTTAATAAAACTGGTGCTGACATTATAGTTAATAAAGATATTTCTAAGTTCTTATTAGAGAATTTAGGAGGATTAACAAGATTTTCTAAATCAAAAATAACTTTAGAACAACTTGAAGATTTAAGACCTGTAGAAATAAATAAACAAGAACTTGAAATAATTGTTTCTTCATTAAGATTAGATAATGTTATCTCAGAATTAGCAAGATGTTCAAGAAATAAAGCTTTAGATATAATAAATACTGAAAGAGTTTTTATAAATTTTCAAAATGAAACCAAAAAAACTAAACTCATAAAAGTAGGAGACATGGTGACTATTAGAGGTAAAGGCAGATTTTTTATAAAAGAACTTGTTGGTCAAACTAAAAGTGGTAGGAATATAATTAAAATAGAAAAGTTTGTATAAAAGTGGTAAAGCAAAGTAAAGTGTAAGCCACTTTTTTCTATTGATTTTAGTATTTTTGATTATATAAGACCTCAATTGTAACATAATGTCGAATTTTATCATAATATAAATTAGTACTGGAGGTGCTAAATATGGAACCACAAGTTGAAATATATTGTAAAAAAGACAAAAAGAAAAATTGTTCTTGCATAAGTTTAATACTAGCAATATTATTAATAACTTTATCATTTTTTGTAGGGGCACTAATTGCAGCATTGACTGGCTTTGTAGTTATATTAGGAATTGGAGCTGTGGCAGTATTGATAATAGCATTAGCATTATTAACTATAATTTCTATAATAGCTCTTATTTGTTGCAAAAATGCTAATAGAAAAAAATGTAATTGTTAATATAAAAAGTAAGCATCCTATCTAGGGTGCTTATTTGTATAAAAGATGATAAGTTTTTTATGCTGTCAATGATTTCTGAAAATGTCCCAAAATTTTTTAAACATAAGCCCTAAAAATTCAATTTTTTAGGGTTAGTTTTTTGGGTCAGGGTACTATAGTAATTTTTAAAATTTGTTCTTCGAACACCACCATTTTTTCTACCCT
>JAAVXM010000031.1 GCA_022790575.1 Clostridia bacterium
AAAAGAATACAAAGACCCGTTAAACGGGTCATAAGAGACGCATGCGTCGGAACAGCTATGAGCCTTGAGGCTCTGCTTGTAACATAGCCTTTTAGGCGTTATGAGTAAAAAGCCCCCAGCTAAGCTGGGGGAAAATTACTTAATTTAATAATAAGTCTTTTAAATGTTTTTTTGTCTTGGGTGGATAAGTATATATTGGTTTACCAATAATAAATCCACAGATTTGTTCGAAATTGTTTATTCCTAAGTATTCATTGATTTCATGTTCAATATATAAAGTATCACACAATATACAACTTCCCAATCCTAAATTTAGAGCTTGTAAACTCATATAAAGCATATTCATAATATGAGTTTTTTGTTCATCACTCAAAAGATAAAACTTCCATGGCTGTCTATTTTTTGCAGATGGAGCTAAAGATGCACTAAATAATATTTTTTCCAATTGTTTTTCAGATATGATATCATCAGTAAAAAGTCTAGCTGAACGTCTATTATTAATTACTTCATCAAAATTCATATAAATCACCTCATCACTAAAAAATTATATATATGTTATAAAATATATTAATAAAAAAAGTCACATAAATGATATTAATTTTGTTCGTAAATTAAGGAGATAAAATCCAAGAAATGATTGGCTTGTGTAATCATAAAGGCTATGTTATAATAATGGCAGGTTCATATTGTACCTGAAGGGAAGAAGTAATAATTCTTGGAGGGTATACCTCCAAGCACATTGAAGGAGGTAAAGGAATGAGTTTGACAAGAGCGCAAAAACATGCAATACGGAAGATAAGAATTTATAAGAGTTCATACAAAGAACGAAATGGTAAACCATATTATAATGAAAATGGAGAAGAGAAGGAATTTGTAATTCCACAGTTTGGCGAAATACTCAAAGAAATGTTTGAGAAAATTAAAGGGGCAGGTTTTTCTGAAGTAGAGAGATGCTCTCCCCAAAAGGCAAATTGCATAATCAGAATATTTCAAGACCTCCACCATAAGTATTCATATGATATGTGCTATAATATATATGGCGCAAATTGTTATACTAATATTGATGGAAGGTGGCAGACTGGTGAAGGACTTGACTCCTACAACATTAGGTATGGCAGTCACAAATTCAGAGTAGTTTTCTACCAAGATGAATATATGAGCGTGGATGCAGATTTTGCAGATTTTTACGTTAAAGTCAAATAAAATAGTAGAGGGAGAATTTAGTGATTTCTAAATTCTCCCTCTATGAATTTTTTTAAATATTATCTAATAAGCATTGGTCCAACTTGTGTAACAGTACCAGCACCTAAAGTTAAAACAATATCATTAGGTTTAACATGTTCTTTCAAATAAGACACACAATCATCAAGAGAAGAAATATATTCTGCATTTTTTCCTAAATGATTAATAGAGTCTACAAGGTCTTTAGATGAAATATTATAAGTATTTTTCTCCCTTGCAGCATAAATATCAGTAACAATTATATTATCAAAAGGAAGAAGTGCATTTGCAAAATCATCTAAAAGATTATAAGTTCTACTATAAGTATGAGGTTGGAAAACAACCCATGAATTATTAAAGTTTCTATTTTTTAAAGCTTTTGCTGTAGCAAGAACTTCTGTAGGGTGATGTCCATAATCATCATAAACCTTTGCATTATTAAAAATACCTTTAAATTCAAATCTTCTATCAGCACCAGAAAAACTCTTTAGAACTTTTTTCATAACACTACTAGAAATACTATAAGCATCACATAAAGCAATACAAGCTAAAGAATTCAAGATATTGTGTTTTCCAGGAATAGAAAGTTCAAAATGTTCATAAAATTTATTATGTTTAAGAACATCAAATGATGGAAAGCCCTCTTCATTAAAAGAAATATTTGTTGCAAGAAAATCAACATTTTCATTTTCAATACCATATTTAACACAAGGAGCTTTTGAGTATGTAGGTAAATTTAAACATCTATTATCATCAGCATTTATAATTAAGTGTCCATCTTCTGGCAATAATTGGACATATTTAATAAAAGCTTTTTCTATATTTTCTATAGTTTTATAATAATCTAAATGGTCATTATCAATATTTAGTATAATTTCTGATTTTGGACTAAATTTTAAAAAGCTTTCAACATATTCACAAGCTTCAATTATAAAATTTTCACTATTACCAACACAGTAATTACCATGAAGTTCTTTAATAATAGCACCAACTTGAATACTAGGGTCTTTTAAAGCTTCTACAAAACATAATGAAACAAGTGAAGTAGTAGTTGTCTTTCCATGAGTACCAGAAACTGCTATAGTATTTTGATAACATTTTGTAAGTTCACCAAGAAAACTAGACCTTTCTATAAGAGGTATTCCAAGTTCTTTTGCATGAATAAATTCAGGATTATCTTCATTTACAGCAGCAGAAAAAACAACACAATCAGCTCCTACAACATTTTCAGCATGGTGTCCCACAAATATCTTGATACCTGCCTCTTTTAAATTTTGTAATAATTGAGAATCAGTTTGGTCACTACCAGAAACAGAAAATCCCCAATTAACAAGAATTTCTGCAATACCACTCATACTAACGCCACCAATTCCAATCATATGTATTTTTCTATATTTTTTTATATTATCAATATTTGGCATAATAAACACTCCTCAAAATTTTATAATAATTATATACTTATATAATGTAAAATTCAATATTTTTGTTCCAAATTTTAAAAAAAAGCAATAGTTAATAGTAATAAAAAAAAATAAAATTAAAAAGTTGTAAAAAAAAGAAGGAAAAAGGGAAAATATGAAGAATAATATAGTAGTACATAAAAGATAAACGTGATATGTACAAAATTTAAAAACAGTGGAGGTGCACACAATGCAAATAACAGATGTACGTTTAAGAAAAGTAAATTCAGAGAACAGAATGAAAGCTGTTGCTTCTGTAACATTCGATAATGAATTCGTTATTCATGACATCAAAGTTATCGAAAGTCAAAATGGATTATTCATTGCTATGCCAAGCAGAAAAACTCCAAACGGAGAAT
>JAAVXM010000032.1 GCA_022790575.1 Clostridia bacterium
ATAGGCAGGTTGCTTACGTGTTACTCACCAGTCCGCCACTAACCGCTCCAATAGTAAACTAATGGTTAAGTCCGTTCGACTTGCATGTCTTATGTGCGCCGCCAGCGTTTATCCTGAGCCAGGATCAAACTCTCTATTTTATAGATTCGTTTTTCTAACTCTTTTAAACTTTGTTTTATTTTTTAATCTTTTTTTGATTTACTTTTTGGTACTTTTCTATTTCTAGAAAATCACCGTTTGGTTTTTTCTCTAAAGGATTCATTGTTTACTTTTCAATGTACTTTTGTTCAACTACACGTGAACGAATTTTATTATACTATACCATTTTCTTAAAGTCAATACTTTTTTTAAAAATATTTTTTTATTTTTAGGCAAAATAAAAAACTAGTAATTTGATGTTTTTTCTTTTTGGTTATAACTTTATACTAATTCTTAAGTATTTAATATTTAAAATATTTTATCTGTTGCTTGGTACTTGCATATATTAACACAGATTATTATACTTTGTCAATACTATTTTAAAAAAAATTTATTTTTTTTATTTTCTAAAGTTGTTTTATCTAACCTCTTTTATTATAATACCACCTATTGCTCTTTTAGTCAAGGAATTTTTATATGTAATTTTTACCATCTAGTTCTACAAGTATTAAATCCTCTCCTATACATTTTATTTTGTTCCATGGAATTACTATATCATTACTTGCGGAAAACAAACTCATAAACTTATTAGTTCCACCTGGAACTATTATAGATGTAATAGTTCCACTTTCCAAATCTGCACAAACATCTTGCACATATCCTAATCTTTTTCCATCACAAATATTAATTACTTCTTTATGTTTAAAATCTAATCCCTTATCACCCATTTGTTTCCCTCCTAGCAATTTTCTTATATATTATATGTAATAAATGCAAGAATGTTCTTATTAAAATTTTTTATTCTTTTAATATTAAGAAACTTTTAACTTCATAAAACAATAGCCAGCTACAAGAGTTCCTTCACTCCTGTAGCTGGTTATATACTAATTAATTAATGGTCAGCCGTCCTTGGTACAATTTCATATTTGTTAGAATAGTCTACTTCGAACAACTTCAACACTGGACGCCCAAACATATACTCGAGCTTAGTGTCATTACTCAGGTATTTGATATGTGTTTCTCCATTTCCAATATTAGCAATTACCCGTTTAGGAATAATGTAATGCCAACCTCCTTCTTTCCATACCTTCTGAACCTGCAATGGATGCAGTGGAAATTTCAGTGTATACAGGTAAGATGCTTGGAACAGTCCTTTGTAAATTTCATACCAATCTCCTTCCCAAATGAGATGAGCTTCAGTATATCTATTTACCTCAGTCGCTACTTTTTCTGCATCTTTAAACGAATGGAAAAATAGTTCCTGCACCCCTCCATATATTTTTCCACTGTCATCTGCCCTTATATGAATGCGGGTACTACAATCAGTAGCACAGTCAATTTCACATACAGTACCTTTGATAATTCTGTGAGCACTTGCAGTCAGTATTTCTTTGTTGTCATATAAGAGCTTAAACTCTAGATTCAAAAAAAACACTGTTTCTCCCAGTCTGGCAACCAGCGGGGTGTCGAAAGTTTTATCTGTTTTTCGCATATTATTGTAAAAAACCATGCTTTCCTTCCCTTTGACCACTTTTTTCATTGGTATTACCTCCAAATCTTAATTAAATTTTGGACTGTGTTATACATATGCCCACTTGGATTTCTAGTTACATTTTACTACATTTATGTAAATTATTCAACCACAAACATGTAAAAAGCAGAAAACATATCAAATCTGACTTTGTTTCTGCATTTATTTAAATTTTAAATTATAATTGTTACTTATAGTATCTCCTCATATGAGCCAAAGCATTTTTTTCTAGTCTTGAAACTTGAGCTTGTGATATTCCTATTTCCTCTGCAACTTCCATTTGCGTTCTACCATCAAAATATCTTTTCATTATAATCATTTTTTCTTTACTGTTTAATCTTTTTAGAGCTTCAGAAATCGTCATATTATCAGCCCAACTCTCATCACTATTTTTAGTATCTTTTACTTGGTCCATTATATATATACTATCTGTGCCATCATTGTATACTGGTTCCTGCAATGATACTGGGTCTTGAATGGCATCAAAACTAAACGAAACTTCTTCTTTCTCCACACCTAATTCTTTAGCTATTTCTTCAATACTTGGTTCTCTACCTTTTTCTTTATTGAATTTTTCTTTATATTGCATAGCTTTATAAGCTAAGTCTCTTACTGAACGACTTACTCTTATACTATTATTATCTCTCAGATATCTTCTTATCTCTCCAATTATCATTGGAACTGCATAAGTACTAAATTGTACATTTTGAGATAAATCAAAATTATCTATTGATTTTATTAAACCTACACATCCTATTTGAAATAGGTCATCTGGATTTTCTCCTCTACCATGAAACCTTTGTATTACACTTAAAACTAGTCTTAAATTTCCTTTTATAAATGATGTTCTTGCTTCTTCGTCTCCTTGTTTGATTTTAATAAATAGTTCTTCTTTTTCTTTATTTGTTAGTACAGGCAGTTTTGAAGTGTTGACTCCACAGATTTCTACCTTGTTAATCAAATAAAAAACCTCCTTTGAAATTACTTATATTTAAGTATTTCCAAATTTGTGTTTTTTATGCTTTTATCTAATTTCATTTTATTATATGCTTTAGTTTTATGTATTTATATCATTTCTATAAACTCTTTTAATATTCTTTCAACTTCTCTTGCAGAATATAAATTTAATATTTTTTCCACTAGTTTTGTACATTTTTCTTTTTCAAGTTTGCTTATTATCTTTTTTACTTTTAAAACATTATTGGGATTTATAGAGATTTCATCTAACCCCAAACCAATTAATATCGGAAGTAATAGTTCATCACTGGCTGCTTCTCCACACATACTACAGGGGATTTTAGAACATTTTGCCGCTTCAATAGTTTGTTTAATTAGATTTATTACAGCAGGATGATATTTGTTATATAATTCTGAGACTTTTCCATTACCTCTTTCTGTTGCAGTTGTATATTGTATTAAATCATTTGTACCTATACTAAAAAAGTCACATTCCTTTGCTAATCCATTTGATATTAATACTGCTGATGGAACTTCTATCATTACTCCAATTTTTATTTCTTTATTATAATGTATATTTTCTAAAGATAACTCGTTTTTACATTCTTCTACAACTTGCTTTGCCTTTCTTAGTTCTTCAATACATGATATCATTGGAAACATTATTAATAGTTGCCCATAGTAACTGGCTCTTAATATTGCCTTTAATTGTGTTTTGAATAGAATTAGATTTGACAAACATAATCTTATACCTCTATTTCCTAAAAATGGGTTTTCTTCTTTTTCAAGTTTTAACCATTTTAATTGTTTATCTCCTCCAATGTCTAAGGTCCTTATTATTACATGCTTTATATCTGGATTCTCTGCAATTTCTTTATATATTAAAAATTGTTCTTCTTCTGTTGGCATTTCATTCTTGTTCAAATATAATAATTCACTTCTAAATAATCCGATTCCTTCTGATATACCTTTTTCTAAACTTCTTAGTTCTGACAATTCTCCAATATTTAATGTGATTTTTATTTCATATCCATCTTTTGTCTTTGTATGTGTGTTCTTATATTTCTCCAATTCTTTTTGTTCTTGTTGTTTTCTGTTCTTTTTATCTAATAATTTTTGTTCATCATTTTTATTTATATTTATATGTACTTCTCCTGTTTCTCCATCTATTGCAATATGGTCTTTTTCTTTTATTATTTTTGTTGCATTTTTAACTCCTATAACAACTGGTATCGAATGTACTCTCGCTACTATTGAAGAATGTGAATTTGTATTACCTTTTTCTGTTATAATACCTGATATATTATTAAGATTTAATTTCGCAATGTCTGATAATGTTAACTCATTAGTTACTATAATTGTATTGGGTTTTATCTCTATTATTTCATTATCATTTGTTTTCTGTAATTTTGTAATTATATTATTCTTTATATCTACTATGTCTTCTGTCCTAGCTTTCATATATTCATCGTCTATATTTAATATATCTTTGAATATACTATCAAATTCCTTTTCAACAGCATATTCAGCACAATAGTTTGAAAATTTGATTAAATTTTCTATTTTATTTGCTAGATTGACATCTTGCATAATCATTAGATATGCTGTCATTATTTCTTTTTCTGTTTCTTCTGCTTTGCTTATTATTCTTTCTGTATCTTTTATTGTTTCACTGAGTGCTTCATGAAATCTTTGTATTTCATCTCCTGAATTTCTTATTGTTTGTTTATGGATTATTTTACTTTCACTTATTATTAGTTTTGCTCTACCTATTCCAATTCCTTCTGAAGCCACTTCTCCTTTTAGCATTTGTTTTTCTCCTCTCTAGCTACATCTTTTACTCTCCAAATTTATTATTTATAGTTTCTATTATTTCTTCCATTGCCATGTTTTCATCTATTCCATTACATTCAATCCCTATCTCAGTATTTGGCTTTGCCCCTATTGACATTACTTCTAACATTGATTTTGCATCTACTCTTTTTTCCTCTGTTGTTATATATGTATCACATTGAAATTTTGTTGCTATTTTTACTAGTTCTGATGCTGGTCTTATATGTAACCCTGTTTCATTCTTTATTGTAATTCTTTGCTTTTTCATCTGTTTTCTCCTTTTCTCCTTTTCTTTCATAACTAAAAAAGACCATAATTAGTGTTTATTATGGCTCTTCTTCTTTTTTCATTTTTTACTTCATTTATATTAGTCCTGTGTTGTACTATCTTCATCATTAAATGGTATGAATTTGTTTACAATGTTTTCTGGTATTACATCTATTTCTGTTTCTGTTTTAAACATAGCAAATGATGTGTTTATTTTATTGTCTACTAATTCTTCTACTTCATTTTGAGATGCATGTTCTGCTAATACTAATTCACTAACTAATATTTGCTTGGCATTATGTAACATCTTTTTTTCTCCTGTTGATAGTCCTTTTTCTTTTTGTTTGAAACTTAAGTTTCTAACTACATCTGCAATTTCATATATATCTCCACTTTTCATCTTGTCCATATTATCTCTATATCTTTTATTCCAGTTTTTTTCCATTTGTGTTTCATCTTGCTCTAATACACTAAATACTTTTTCCGCTTCTTCTTTATCTATTATATTTCTTATCCCATGTTGTTCTGCTGTTGATGTTGGTACCATTACTTTTACTTCTCCTGGCATTTTTAATATATAATATGATTGTTTTTCTCCTAATATCTCTTTTTCTTCTATCGAATCTATAACTCCTGCTCCATGCAATGGATATACTACTTTGTCGCCTACACTATACATGTAAGTCACTCCTTTCAAGTCTTATATTTGGCCTTTTCAATCATTTTATTTCTTTTCCATAATCTTTTTTCAACCATTCTTATTATACTACAAAAAATGGCAAAAGTCAAAGATTTTGCCATTTTTTTCTTTATTTTTTAATAATATTTATTTGTTTGTTGAGCCAAATCCGCCTGTCCTCTCTCCTTGAGCATTATCATTGTCTACTGTTAAATATTTCATAAATATTGCTTGCCCTATTACCTCTCCTTTTTTTATTTCTACATCATAATCAAAGAAATTGTAATATGCATACATAAAGTGTCCATCATTACTTTCATTTTCATAGTAATCACTATCTATTATTCCTACACTATTTGCTAATACTAACCCTTTTTTTCCTGGATTAGAACTTCTATTACATAACATGTAAAATTCATCTGCTGGACAATATGCTTTTAGTCCTGTTTTTATTAGTGTTGGTTTCATACCAACTTTAAAGCTTGGTATTACTACATCTTCTGCTGCCTCTACATCATATCCTGCTGAATTCTTTGTTTTTCTTACTGGTAAATTTATTCCTTGATTTTCAAATCCTTTTGCTATTTCAAATCCTCTTATTTTTTCCATTTTATTATTCCTCACTTTTTTCTTCTTTTTCGTTTTTACATATTTTTACTTTTAATATTCTCTTGTCTTCATATTCTTCTATTTTTAATGTTAATTCTTCAGTTTCTATAATTGGGTTTTCTTCTTCTTCTGGAATTCTTCCTAGTTCTTCTTGCAAATATCCTGATAATGTATCATAGTCTCCTTCTGGAATGTTGACTTCTAATAATTTATTTACATCATATATTGGCATACTTCCTGAAACCATATATGTTGTTTCATCTATCTTCTCATAGTCTTCTTCTATATCATCATATTCATCATAAATATCTCCAACTATTTCTTCTAGTATATCCTCCATTGTTATTATTCCTGCTGTTCCACCATATTCATCTATAATTACTGCTATATGCTTTTTATTTTTCTGTAGTTCTTTGAATAACTCGTTTATTAGTTTGTTTTGAGATACAAAGTATGCATCTTTTACAATGCTCTTGATTTTAAATGTTTTCTTTTGTATGTTTTTTAATATGTCTTTTACATATAGTATTCCTTTTACTTCATCTATTGTTTCTTCATATACTAGTATTCTACTATGCTTACAGTCGTCTTTTATTATTTCTTCTAAAAGTTCTCCTGCACTTGTATTTATATCTACTGCAAATATGTCTTTTCTGTGTGTCATTATTTCTGATACTGTTATATCATTAAATTCAAATACATTGTTTATTAATTCTTTTTCATCCTCTTGTATTGTCCCATTTTCTTCACCTTGGTCTACCATCATCTTTATTTCTTCTTCTGTTACTATTTCTTCTTCGTTTTCAGTTACTCCAAATAATTTTGATATTGCATTTGTTGTTATTGTTAGTAACTTGACAAATGGTGCTGTTACTATTGATATTGCCCTAATTATTCCTATTGTTCCATATGCTATCTTTTCATAGTTTTTCATCGCTAGCCTTTTTGGTACTAGTTCCCCAAATATTAATGTAAAGAATGATAGTATTATTGTTATTATTACTATTGATATACTTTGCCATATTTCTACTCCTATTGGAATTACTTGATTTAATATTGGCGCTAATTTACTTGCAAATGCATCTGATGCAAATGCACTTGATAAGAATCCAGCTAGTGTTATCCCTATTTGTATTGTTGCTAAAAATTTACTTGGTGATTGTAACATTTTTTCTATCTGTTTAGCCTTTTTATTCCCTTCTCTAGCTTGTTTTTCTATTTTATTATCATTTAATGAAATAAATGCAATTTCACTTGCAGCAAAAAATGCATTTAGTGCAATTAGTATTACTAAAATTAGTATCTGTGTAAACATTTGTTTATTCTTCTCTCCTTTTATGATTGTCTTTTATCTATTACATAACTACTTCCCATTATGGATTTTGCCATGTGCTTTACTTGTGCCCCTACTTCTCCTATTTCTAATATGTTTGCAAATCTGTTTTTCCCTGCAACAACTACTCCTATTGATATTGATGTTAATGTGAATTTTTCTATTATCCCTTTTCTGTTTGCTACTTCTATATATCCATGCTCTAGGTCCTCATCTGTGAAAAATTTCTCGACTTCTTTGTTAAATGTAGCAATTATAGATTGACATATGTCATCTGCCTCTATTGATGGTATTATAGCTATGAAGTCATCTCCTCCAATATGACCTATAAATGAATTTTCTAAAAATTTTTCATGAATACATCTTATTATAGTATGTGCTGTAAATTCAATTATCTCATCACCTTTTAAAAATCCATATACATCATTATATGCTTTAAAA
Source organism: Clostridia bacterium (assembly GCA_022790575.1). GTDB lineage: Bacteria > Bacillota > Clostridia > TANB77 > CAG-508 > CAG-269. The sequence goes on from JAAVXM010000032.1 coordinate 7,789, forward strand.
TTGTCTAAGTCTAAATATAGTACTGCAAATTCTTCTTTTTTTGATAACCTCTTTTTTAATTCTGCATGTATTTGTACATTCCCTGGCAATCCTGTTAATGGACTTATTCTTCTGTTTATATTTAATAATCTATTCAGGTTTTTTACTGTATAGTATAAAAAGTTCGTATCTACAGGTTTTTTTACATAGTATTCTACTGATTCTTTTAGCACTTCTAGTTTATGCTCTTCTTTTTGGTTTGATGATACAACAATTATTGGAGTTATTTGATTGTCCTCATCTGTTCTTATTTTTCTGCATAGTCCTACTACATCTCTATCTATTGCATCTTCATTTATAATTATTAGAAATGGAATGTTTTTTAGTGCTATGTCTATCTCTTCTGTCTTTACACCTATAAATTTGAATTCTTTTTCTTCTTTAAATAATTCTCTAAATATCTGTAATGATGCTTCATCATCATCAATTATATATATTTCTTGTACCATTTTTTTCTCCTATTCATTATTATGTTGTCCTCCACGTTGTACTGATAAACCATTTTTATTATATACTGTAACTAATAATTTATTTAGTCCTTCTGTCATTTCTATTTCTTGATGATATGTCTTTGATTTTACATCAAATGTTTGCTTTGTTCCTTCGTTTTGTGTTATTTCTATTTTTGATATTTCTTCATCGTCTTCTGCATCTATTACAAAGTATTTCTTTCCATTTTGTATTTTGGCAGATAATTTTAATGTTGGTTCTGTGTCTCCTACTACTATTTTTTCTGTTCTTGATTTTGCATTATTTATATCTACTACTTCTATTTTTAATCTGTTTTGTCCTTTTGGTGTATTTATTGTTCCTTCATATTTTGTGTCTCCTACTTCTACCTTTTGCTCTTCTCCATTGTTCCATCTGTATTTTATATAATCTATCATTTCTTCACTTGTAACTGTTACTTTTACTCCATTTGCAACTGCTTCTAATTGTATATCAGCTAAGTTTGGTGCTGTGTATTCTTTTTTGTATGTTACTGATTCCCCATTTTCTTCTGTTATTTTTAATGATAATACATTTGTTCCTCCGATTAGTTCTATTTCTTCATTTATCTCTGTGCTATTATTTCCTTCTATTGTTTTTGATTCTTCTTCATTCCAATTGTATTCTATCGTTTTTATTCCTCTTATATGCTTTACATTTATTTCTATTGTATTGTTTTCATCATTCTTAGTAACATTTACTACTGGTTTCATGTTTGCTTGTACTGTTTCATTTATTCCTTCTTTTGCAAACACACTTCCTGCTATCATACATATTCCTAATATTATTATACTTATTGCAAAAAATATTACTATTGCATTAATTCCTACTAATTTTTTTGGTTCATTAAATTTATTTCCTTGACCACCATTTCCTCTTTCTGTTACTAATATCTGATTCACAAAATCACCCCATTATTTATTTTTTTAAATTATATCATAAGCTATTTTTATTGTAAATAAATTTGTATCATTTTATTTGATTGTTTTTTCTATTGCCTAAAGCTTATCAATTATTATAATGCAAAATGAGGAAATTGCAGCATTCCCCCATTTTTGCTTTACATTGCTTTTTTTATTTTATATCTTTATATCTCTTGTTGTTTATGTGTAGCATTATTGCTATTACTAAGATTATTGCTATTATTATAATTAGACTTACTGAACCCGTTTTTGGTAATATTGTATTTGCAACTGTATTGTCACTACCTGGCTTCTCTGTTTTTTGACCTTGATTTACTGGTTGCATAGTTTGTCCATTTCCACCATTTACTCCTCCTGGTGTTTCTTCTCCTGTTCCTCCAGTTGTATCTCCTGGTGTATTACCACTTGAGTCTTTAGAATATCCATCTAGTTTTGAAAAGTCTGCTTCGCTTTTTACACTTAATTTAGATACAATTTTGCTTGAGTCTTCTGTTACTTCTTCTAATTCTATTGTCATTTCATATGTGTTAAATCCTGTTCTGTCTGACATTGTTTGTTTTTCTTTATATAAGTCTTTTGAATATTCTAATACTTTTTCACCAAATTCTGATGTATATATTATTTTGGGGTCTTCTTTCTTTTCTACTTCACTACCTTCTTTTAAATCATCTACTATCTCATATGAACTTTTGTTAGATATCGCCCCACTTAATCTGTTTTCTAAATATGAGAACATTATATATGCCATTGTATCTTCTAATTTTATTCCTTGCATGTCACTAATTGCTACATATCCCATTACTGGTAATATTGTTTTGTCTGTTTCATTCATGAATTCTTCATAACTCATCCCTTTTTCTATTGGTATTTCTACTGTAAATGTTGGTGAACCTGTTAAATTGTAATTAATGTTATAACTTTCGTCTGAGTTTTTTATTGTTATTATGTTGTTTTCTACTAATATTTCATATTTACCATTGTTATATTCTGTTTTTGCCATCTTTTGTAGTGATGTTTTTAAATTTTCATCTGTTATGTTTTTTAGTGCTGCATAACTTATATTTGCATATGTACTTACAAATATAATCATTATTGCTATAATTAGCTTTTTTATGTGTTTTGCTCTTTCCATGTGTATCTCTCCTTTTTTATATTTTGTGCGTTTTCTTGTCGTTTATGCTAATATTTATAACATTTATGCGTTTTGTTGTCAATAGTTTTGCTTTTGAATATTTTTTTATTAAAGTTTAATTACTTTTATCCTAAAATTACTCTATTCCGTTTCCTCCATTCTGCAGTAATTTTCCCCCAGCTTAGCTGGGGGCTTTTTACTCATAACGCCTAAAAGGCTATGTTACAAGCAGAGCCTCAAGGCTCATAGCTGTTCCGACGCATGCGTCTCTTATAACCCGTTTAACGGGTCTTTGTATTCTTTTATTGATATTTGGTCATACATCATATCTTCTTGCAATTGATTTCTTACATATTCTGCTATTCTTTTTGCATTTTTACCTACCGTGTCTACATAGTATCCACGGCACCAAAAAC